>CALAKU010000023.1 GCA_937922925.1 uncultured Arenicella sp.
GTAATCGTTGAGCCCGCGCCAATCGTCGCGCCGTCGTCAACGCTCACTGGCGCAACTAATTGTGCATCTGAGCCAACAAACACATCGTCGCCAATATGCGTATGATGCTTATTGGCACCATCGTAATTACAAGTGATAACACCAGCTCCGATATTAGTATTTTGCCCTACGCTGGCATCGCCAACGTAACTAAGGTGATTGACTTTAGATGCTTTGCCAATGACCGCTTTTTTGGTTTCGACAAAATTTCCGATGCGTACTTCGTCGGCTAAATCAGTGCCAGGGCGTAGGCGTGCGAAGGGGCCAATGTTGACCGACTTGCCGACTATAGTTTGCTCGAGCACGCTATTTGGATGCACAGTAGACCCGGCGCCGATCTGACTGGCTTTGATTACGCAATTCGGGCCAATGGTGCAGCCCGATTCAATATGGCTTGGGCCTTCGATCACAACATTGATATCAACGACGGTATCCGCCTCAATAGTGACCTCGCCTCGTATGTCGATTCGAGCGGGATCGATAATCGTAACGCCCGATTGCATAAGCGCTTTGGCTCGCTGCAATTGATAGCGTCGCTCGGCTTGAGCTAATTGAATGCGATCGTTGATACCCATGACTTCGTCTGAGTCAGCGGCTTGAATCGCCGTTATAGGGCTACCCTCGTCCGCGGCCAGTTCAACAATATCAGTCAAATAATATTCGCTTTGGGCATTGCTATTGCTGATCTGTGCAAGCCAGCGCTTTAAGTTATCGGCTTTTGCGCACAATATGCCAGAGTTAATTTCATCAATCTTGCGTTGTGCTGCACTCGCGTCTTTATGTTCGACGATGCCAACGGGTGAATTGCTGTCATCTCTGATAATTCGGCCTAAGCCGTTAGGATCGGTTACGCAAGCCGTAAGCAGGCATAGCGGGCTGGCCTGCATGCTTTTTAGCATTGCTTCGAGCGTTGATGCCGTCAATAGAGGTACATCGGCGGTTAACATCAACACATTCGCCTGGTCATCAATCGCCGGTAAAGCCTGCATAACCGCATGACCCGTACCAAGTTGTTCTTCTTGAACAACCCAATTGAGCTTGGCAGTCGTGAAATACGATTCGTTAAATCGTGACTGGATTTGTTCGCGAGCGTGTCCGACGACCACATGTATGGCATTGGGCTGCAGAGCTTGTGAGGCCTTCAATACATGTTCGAGCAACGGCAAGCCGCCGACCTCATGCAAAACCTTAGGCTGATCAGAGCGCATACGACTGCCTTTGCCGGCGGCCAGAATGACAATTTCCAAAGGATTGCTGGGCATAATATGAAGATATGAGCGCGAAAAACACGATTCTAGCAAACCCAACAAACTCCGTGGCAAATTAAGCGCGGTTTAATCTGTATAATCGCGAGCATGAGCCAAATCGAGCAAAGTACTCCATTAGTAAAGCCCCCAATCGCGCTTACCTTAGGTGATCCAGCTGGGATCGGGGCAGACATTTTTTTGCAATATGGGCAAACTCACTCGGTGGCCGACTTGATAGTAATTGGTGACCGCCAAGCCCTTGCCGAACGAGCTCACCGCTTGAATCTCCCCATGCCGATTGTAAAGATGAGCCACTGCCCGGTGAACGAGCCAAGTATTTGTGGTCAAGCGTCGCCTGCGAATGTCGATGGGGTTATGGCGATGTTAGATACGGCCGTTGATGGGTGTCTTAATGGAGAGTTCTCGGCGATGGTCACCGGCCCATTGAGCAAATCGGTGATTGCCGATACCGGCCGCTCTTTTTCGGGCCATACCGAGTACCTAGCCGAGCGCTGTGCAATTGACCAACCCGTTATGTTGCTGGCGAGTTCAAGCTTACGAGTAGGGCTGGTAACCACGCATCTGCCTTTATCCGAAGTAAGCGCGGCCATCACCAAGGAAAAACTTGAACGCGTGATTCGCATTCTGGACAACGACCTACGCTGTAAATTTGGCATTCAAACCCCAACTATAGCGGTGTGTGGGCTAAACCCTCATGCTGGCGAAGGCGGCCATTTGGGCTCAGAAGAGATCGAAGTGATCACGCCAGTTATAAATATGTTGCAAGCCCGCGGTTTAAAGTTGAACGGCCCGGTCCCGGCTGACACGGCATTTACCGCCTCGGCTTTGCAGGGCGTTGATGTTGTATTAGCGATGTACCACGACCAGGGGCTTCCAGTGCTTAAGGCGCAAGGCTTTGGCGACGCGGCTAACATTACCTTAGGTTTGCCGATTATTCGCACTTCGGTAGACCATGGAACGGCGTTTGATTTAGCCGGCTCAGGTAAAACCGACTTTGGGGGTTTAGCGACAGCGATCGAGGTCGCTCGACAAATGGTGGTGAATCGAGCCGCCGTGCAACAATGACTGAGTTTGCCAAACCAAGGAAGTTTCTGGGCCAAAATTTTCTTAAGGACGACAATATTATTCGAAAAATTGTTGCCAGTTTGCATCTGCAAGAGAATGATGTTGTGCTAGAAATTGGCCCCGGGCGAGGTGCGCTTACCGAGCATTTAATCGACCACCTGAGACATTCTGGCGGCGAACTGCATTTGGTTGAGTTTGATCGAGATTTGATTGAATATTGGCAGTCCCGCGCCGACCAAACTAACAATATGTTTGTACACGGAGTTGATATTTTAAAGTTCGACTTTTCTTCAATACCTTCTTTTTCTGAGCACGCGGTCAAAGTGATCGGAAACTTGCCTTACAATATCTCAAGCCCAGTTTTATTCCACTTGGCGAAAACGGCGGAACTTATTTCAAGCCAAATCGTCATGTTGCAAAACGAAGTTGTTGATCGATTGGCAGCCGTGCCCGGCAGTAAACAATTTGGCCGTTTGGCGGTGATGATGCAATACCGTTACACCATCGAAAAGTTGTTCACGGTACCAGCAACGGCCTTTTATCCGCCACCAAAAGTTGAGTCTGCTATTGCTCGACTGCAGCCGTTAAGACAAATCGAGCAGGAAGCGATTGATGTGGTCGATTTAGAGCTGGTGGTAAAAACGGCATTTTCCATGCGTCGTAAAACTTTGCGTAACAATTTGAAGCCCTTACTGGCCGAGCAGGACATCGCTGATCTGGGTATCGATCCCGGCATGCGGGCGGAAACCTTAGAAGTTACTGATTTTGTGCGTCTAGCTAATCAATACAGCCAATCGACGTAATTTGCTTGAATTAGGCCGATCTTTACCCTATATTTCTGCGCCCTGAGTATGGATTCGCGCAAAATCACGAATCCGATCTCTTTAAATAGGAGAACATCATGAAAGCAGATATCCATCCACAATACGGTGAAATCAAAGTCACTTGCGCGTGCGGAAATACATTCAACACGGGTTCAACGCTAGGCAAAGACTTACACGTTGAAATTTGTTCAGATTGTCATCCGTTTTACACAGGCAAGCAAAAAGTTATGGACACAGAAGGTCGTGTCGGTCGCTTTAAGAGCCGTTACGGAAAAAAATAACCGTCAAAACCACTATTGGTTTTCGGTAAAAAAGGGCGCTTTTGGCGCCTTTTTTTGTGCTCGCTCCCGGAGTTTGTCAAGCATTATTTTTAGTGTTTTTGCATTGCGAGAGACGAACCCCCGTGGCACTCTGCGTCCCCGACGTTAGCAAGAAATCAAAGCAATGACTCAAGCTAGATTTGAACAAGCACAGCGCTATATCGCTGGAGGCGTGAACTCGCCAGTGCGTGCATTTAAGAGTGTTGGCGGTTCGCCGGTATTTATGCAACGGGCCAAGGGCGCCTACCTGTGGGACGCCGACGACAAACAATACATCGATTACATTGGCTCGTGGGGCCCAATGATTCTGGGGCATGCGCATCCGGAAGTCATAGAAGCGGTACAGAATGCGGCCGAAAGCAGCCTTAGTTTTGGCGCCCCGACTGAATCGGAAACTTCGCTGGCCAAAATGATTTGTGACCTTATCCCCAGCGTTGAGAAGGTCCGATTCACGAGTTCAGGTACCGAAGCCACCATGAGCGCCTTGCGTTTGGCTCGCGGCTTCACTGGACGCGAAAAAATAATCAAATTCGAAGGCTGTTATCACGGGCATTCCGATAGCCTGCTGGTCAAAGCCGGTTCTGGTGCCTTAACGTTTGGCGTGCCCACTTCGCCCGGTGTGCCGGCGGCCACGGCTGAACTTACCCTAACGCTTGAATTCAATAATCTCGAACAAGTTGAAGAGGTTTTGCGAGAGGTAGGCAACGAAGTGGCTGCCATCATTTTGGAACCTGTGGCTGGCAATATGAATCTGATATTACCCAAGCCAGGCTTCCTTGAAGGCTTGCGTAAACTCTGTGACGACTACGGAATCGTGCTGATTTTTGATGAAGTGATGACCGGTTTTCGAGTTGGCTTGCAAGGCGCTCAAGGCGTGTATGGTGTTACGCCGGATTTAAGCTGCTTCGGTAAAATTATCGGTGGCGGTATGCCCGTTGGTGCATTCGGTGGCAAGGCCGAGATTATGAATCGTATCTCCCCAGATGGCCCTGTCTATCAAGCCGGAACTCTGTCGGGTAACCCAGTGGCCATGGCGGCGGGGCAAAAGACTTTGGAGCTGATTAGTGCGCCAAATTTCTATGAGAATCTCACCGTAAAAGTGAAAAGCCTATTACTTGGTCTTAAAAATGTTGCACAGGCCGCCGACATCCCTTTGGCAACGGCTGGCGTGGGCGGTATGTTCGGTTTCTTTTTTACCGAGAAAGAGCGAGTGCAGCGTTTTGCCGATGCCGTGAATTGCGATGGTGAACGTTTTAACCGCTTTTTCCATGGCATGCTGGAGCGCGGTATTTATCTTGCCCCTTCATCGTTTGAGGCCGGTTTTGTTTCCATTATGCACAGCGAAAATGACATTGCCGACACCATAGATAACGCGGCTCAAGTGATGGAAGGTTTAAACAACTAGCTTGCTAAATTGTTTGTTGGAACGACAAAGCTTAATCGCTTGATTGGAATGATCTGATTGGAACCGCTTGGCTTTGGCTAGGAATTGGTACTGCGTTTGATGATAGTGATATTGGCGGGGTAATGAAAAGCAGCGCTGCCTCGAGCGGTTTGAATGATCGCTGCCACGGTCACGATTAAATGGAAAAGCAATAACAATGGAATCGCAAATACGCCCACAATCGCTAAGACCATGAACAAGGCCATAAGCAAATACAAATACGAAGTGATTTGGAAACACAGCGCTTCCCGCCCTTGGTAATCTAGCCATTCGGAGCGACGGCGAGTTTTTAACCACAGGGCATAGCAAGCTAAAAAGTTGGCCAATGGCACAACGCTAAAGAGCAACAAGCCAGTGGCGTGTAAGCTTGTCGCCGCGGTGATATCTCTGTCATCTCCCTCGTAATGAGACAATTCTGGCTGGCGGCGTACCATTAAAATCATTGCCGTTAGACCGCACATCAATCCACCGATTAAGAGATACACCACGGTAAGAAATTGCATTTCGATTTGCTCGTCAATCCCCAGCAAAGCACGAGCGACAGGAAACAGCGCAATCCCCATCAGGGCCATCGCTAAACTCAAAAAAAGCCAAGTGGGCAGTCGGTTAACCATAGTTTAAGTAGAAAGGTCTGGACTAAAAAACCAGTTTTAGGCGCTGTATTAGAACACACAAACTGTTAATATCCGCTGCTGGTTTTTTGGGGGCATTGTAACTGCTGCGGCCGTGACAGGCAGCAGCGCATTTTGTTAGCGCATTTTGCTCTAGTTATGACGCCCGTAATTGTCACTACGATGTCGATCTATCGACATCTAGTTTCTAATCTAAATTAAATAGGTAGCTAAAATGCGCGATTATCTTTTTACCTCAGAGTCCGTCTCTGAAGGCCATCCCGACAAAGTAGCCGATCAAATTTCCGATACGGTACTTGATTATTTATTTGAAGAAGACCCCAATTCACGTGTGGCTTGCGAAACCTTAGTCAACACGGGTTTGGTTGTTCTGTCTGGTGAAATCACCTCCAATAGAAGCTTGGACGGCGTGACCGAGCGAGTTCGTGAAACCATCAAAGAGATCGGCTATAAAGGCTCAGAAATGGGTTTTGATTACCGAAGTTGTGCGGTGATGGTATCGCTTGATCGCCAATCTCAAGACATTGCTCAAGGCGTCAACGAAGGCGAGGGCATCGATTTAGACCAAGGCGCGGGCGACCAAGGTTTGATGTTTGGTTATGCCTGTAACGAAACCGATGTACTAATGCCAATGCCAATTGAGTATTCGCATCGTTTGGTAAAAAAACAGGCCGAAGTTCGTAAAAACGGCCAGCTTCCTTGGTTACGACCCGATGCGAAGTCGCAGGTGACGGTGCGTTACGAAGATGGCAAACCCAAATTCATTGATACTGTGGTGCTCTCAACACAGCATGATGAAAGCATTGCTCACGATGATCTGGTCGAAGCCATTATCGAAGAAGTCATTAAGCCGACTTTACCAAGCGACATGATCAGCGCCGAAACCAAATATTTGGTCAACCCAACTGGCCGATTCGTAATTGGTGGGCCAGTGGGCGATTGCGGCATCACAGGTCGCAAAATCATTGTCGACACCTACGGTGGTGCGGCCCATCATGGCGGCGGTGCTTTCTCTGGTAAAGATCCATCAAAGGTTGATCGTTCGGCAGCTTATGCGGGCCGCTATGTGGCGAAAAACGTGGTCGCCGCTGGTTTGGCCGAACGTTGCGAAGTGCAGGTAGCTTATGCCATTGGCGTCGCCAAGCCGGTCAGTTTGATGGTCAATACCTTTGGTACGGGCAAAATTGAAGAAGCTAAAATTGAGGAGTTGGTCGCCATGCATTTTGACCTACGCCCGAAAGCCATTATCCAAACTTTGGATTTATTGCGCCCGATTTACCGCAACACGGCGGCTTATGGTCACTTTGGCCGAACTGAGCCTGAATACAAATGGGAGTCGACCGATAAGGCCGATGAGTTGAGGCAAGCGGCGGGCTTATAATGTAAATAGCCTTCTATTTTTATCAAAACGGCGCTTCTTAAAGCGCCGTTTTTTTGCCTCTAGATTAGTCGTCGATTTTGGCTAATGCGTCTTGAGTTTGCTGAGCAAACTTGACGCTGCCGTCGCCTGATAACAAGACAGCGATATACCGCGTTCCATCAAAATGAGCGAAGACAATCAAGAGCATTACCGTGATCGGAACGCTCAAGATAGCGCCAGCAATCCCCCATATGCTGGTCCATAAAGTCAAACTTAGCATCACGACTAAGGGGCTGACGTTTAAGGAAGTG
>CALAKU010000024.1 GCA_937922925.1 uncultured Arenicella sp.
AGTACGTCGTCCAAACCAACAGTACGTCATCTAAACCAACAGTACGTCATCTAAACCAACGGTACGTCATACAAACCAACAGTACGTCATACAAACCAACAGTACGTCATACAAACCAACAGCACGTCGTCCAAATCAAAAGCACGTCATACAAACCAACAGCACGTCGTCCAAATCAAAAGCACGTCATACAAACCAAAAGCACGTCGTCCAAACCAAAAGCACGTCATCCCGAACTTGATTCGGGATCTAATCTTACTAATACCCCATTCCAAGCTCAAATCAACAGGCAAAAAAATGGCCTTCATCATTGAAGGCCATATTCTCTAGGTGTGTGAACTTAAATCAACGAAGCCGGATCGATGTAGTCCAACCCTTGCGCATCAGCAACGGCTTTATAAGTCAGCTTGCCTTCATGCACATTCAGGCCGTTTAGCAAATGTGGGTCTTGTTGCACGGCCTTTTGCCAGCCTTGGTTAGCCATGCTCAATGAGAACGGCAAGGTGGCATTGTTAAGTGCGTAGGTTGAGGTTTGAGGTACCGCGCCCGGCATATTGGCCACGCAGTAATGCACCACGTCATCGACCACAAAAGTAGGGTCTTGATGCGTGGTGGCTTTGGATGTCTCTAGACAACCACCTTGGTCAATCGCGACGTCGACCACTACGGAGCCCGGCTTCATCTTGCTGATAATCTCGCGAGTGATCAATTTTGGCGCGTTGGCACCGGGTATGAGCACAGCGCCGATCACGAGGTCTGACTCAGACGCATAGCGTTCAATCGCTTCATTGGTGGAGTAAACGCAATTGGCTTTGCCGGCAAACTCAACATCAAGTTGACGAAGTTTGGCAATCGATCGATCTAATATAGTCACGTTAGCGCCCATGCCGCGCGCGATATATGCTGCGTTTTGACCAACCACGCCGCCGCCAATCACCAAGACTTTGGCCGGTTCGGTGCCGGGCACACCGCCCATCAGCACACCGCAACCGCCCTGGGCACGCTCTAGGCAATGTGCGCCCGCTTGTGCCGCCAGCCGACCTGCGACTTCACTCATGGGGGCTAATAGTGGCAGCGAATTATTAGGGCCAGTCACGGTTTCGTAAGCTATAGCGGTGACGCCGGATTCGAGTAGCAGCTCTGTTTGTGTTGGGTCTGGAGCCAAGTGCAAATAGGTAAAAAGAAGTTGGCCTTTATTAAGTTGTTTGCACTCATGTGGTTGAGGCTCTTTCACCTTAATGATCATTTCACTTTCAGCAAAAATCGATTCTGCCGAATTGGAAATCTTGGCGCCGACTTTTGTGTAGGCCTCATCGCTTAAGCCTATGCCGGCCGCCGCACCAGTCTCGATCGTCACTTCATGACCGTAGGTAATCAGTTCTTTGGCGCTCGCAGGGCTTAAGCCAACGCGATACTCGTGGTTTTTAATCTCTTTTGGGACACCGATTTTCATTTTTCTTTGCTCCGACAAACTGGTGATTGACGATCCGAATTATGAAATCAAGCTTCTTTCGCGCGAAGGATTATTTTTCTGTTTTTTGGTCATAAATCAATAAATATGATTTTTTATTTAAAATATTGCAGTTAATATCACTGGTTTAGACCAGAGACTTAGGTGATTAAGCCGTCATGCAAACGTCAGAGTTAGATAAATACGATTTGAATATCTTAAATGCCTTACAGGAGGATGGCCGATTATCGTTCACTGATCTCGGCAAACGCGTGGGCCTAACAACTACGCCTTGTATTGATCGAGTCAGAAAGTTAGAGCGAGCGGGCATAATCAAAGGTTATTCAGCGAGATTGAGTGCGAGTGCATTGGATAAAGGCTTAGTGGTGTTTGTGCAAATCAGCCTGGATCGTACTAGTAAGAAAACCTTCGAAGACTTTCGACGAGCTGTCCACAAAGTGTCGTCGGTACAAGAGTGTTATCTAGTGACGGGCAGCTTTGATTTTTTGGTCAAAGCTCGAATCAAAGATATGGCCGCTTACCGTAACCTGCTTGAAGACGAACTACTCAACCTGCCCGGCGTAAAAGAATCCACCAGTATTGCCGCCATGGAGATTGTCAAAGAAACCTTGGAAATAGACATATAAATGCACCATAATTGCGCAAAACTGAGCAAGTCGCACCAATATGGGGCGAAAAATGTACTTTTCGAGCGATGGTGACAGCAGCTTAGCCGCTCACTCTCGACTCGAAGTTGGCATGTTGTTTGCTAAACTTGGTGTGCTAGGTCGGTCATGGCTAGTGTGTTCAACTTGCATTTCTCGGTATCTCGAGCCCGCTTTTTCTTGTTTTTTTAAGCCTGAGCCTGTTTGGCCAAGCTAGCAGTGAAGTGGCACAAATAACGAGAAGTTAGATCGATAAGACCCTGACCCCTGACCATAAAGACCCTAGGCTGCTCGATAAGAAAAACGACAATTTGCTCATGCTTTGTCACAAGACATCGCCTGACGGTTTACCTAACTAAGTTTATTCCTAATAAGGTAGTTCGTTAGCGAGAGACAATAGTGAGCGACGATACATAAATCTAATAAAGTTATTGAGGTGAAAAAATGTCGGTAAAAGACGTTTTAAAACAGATCAAAGACGGTAACGTAAAGTATGTAGATTTACGTTTTACCGATACGCGTGGTAAAGAGCAGCATGTCACGGTTCCTACCACCGTGGTCGATGAAGACTTTTTCAAAGACGGTAAAATGTTCGACGGTTCATCGGTAGCGGGTTGGAAAGGCATTAACGAATCAGACATGATTTTGATGCCTGAAGCAGAGTCCGCGGTGCTAGATCCGTTCTTTCAAGACAAGACCCTGAACATTCGTTGTGACATTATTGAGCCAAGCGATATGTCGGGGTACGAGCGCGACCCCCGTTCCATCGCCAAGCGCGCAGAAGCCTACCTAAAAGAAACCGGCATCGGCGACACTGCGTATTTTGGCCCAGAAAACGAATTTTTCGTGTTTGATGATGTGCGGTTTGCCAATGAACCTCGTGGCTCGTTTTACGAAGTTGATTCCGTTGAGGCTTATTGGAACTCAGATAAACCGTATGATGGCGGCAATATGGGGCATCGCCCCGGGCTAAAGGGTGGTTATTTCCCCGTGCCACCGGTTGATTCATTGCACGATCTGCGCGCGGCCATGTGCCAATCAGCCGAAGCCATGGGCGTTGCCACTGAAGTGCATCATCACGAAGTCGCCACAGGTGGTCAATGCGAAATCGGCACGCTGTTCAGCACCTTGGTTCGCAAGGCGGATGAAGTCCAGATTTTTAAGTACGCAGTTCATAATACCGCGCATATGTTTGGCAAAACGGCGACGTTTATGCCCAAACCGATTGTTGGTGATAACGGCTCGGGCATGCACGTTCACCAGTCAATTTTTAAGGGCGGCGAAAACATGTTCGCAGGCGATGGCTATGGTGGTTTGAGCGAAACAGCGCTTTACTACATTGGCGGTATTTTCAAGCACGCACGCGCCATTAATGCGTTTGCCAATGCTTCCACTAATAGTTATAAGCGCTTAGTTCCAGGTTTTGAGGCGCCGGTATTGTTGGCCTATTCAGCTCGCAATCGTTCCGCCTCGTGCCGCATTCCTTACGTTGCCAACCCCAAGGGCCGCCGTATTGAAATTCGATTTCCGGATTCAACCGCGAACCCATATTTGGCGTTCACGGCAATGCTTATGGCGGGTCTTGATGGCATTCAAAACAAAATCCATCCGGGCGATGCGGCGGATGAAGATTTGTACGATTTGCCAGCCGCTGAGCAATCTAAGATCGCGACCGTTGCGCCAGGCCTTGATTACGCACTCGATGCCTTGGATGCCGACAGAGACTTCTTGAAGGCCGGTGGCGTGTTCAGCGACAGTGCAATCGATGGTTATTTAGAGCTCAAGCAAGAAGAAGTGGATGCGTTGCGTATGAACACGCATCCAATCGAGTTTGAATTAACGTATAGCTGTTAACAGCGCGTAAAACGCCTCGAGGGTCGGGGCGTTTTTTTGACGTAGCGTGCACTATTTTGGTGCAAATTGACTTTAACTTATGAGTGACACGAACCTAATCGAAAGCCTTGAATGCGCCCTTTTGGTTATCAACCGAGAGAGCATGATCTTGCGTGTGAACATAGCGGCTGAGGATTTGTTTTCACAAAGCCGGCGTTATTTGATCAACAAGCAGGTAAGTGACCTGGTAACTGATCAAAAAGTTAATGAGTGCATTGACCAATGTTTGGCGACCAATGCTCAGTTTACTCTTCGTGAGGTGGCGATTTTTGTTAATAGCGTCGAGGTATTGGTCGATATCACCATTTCGAGTATGACGTCGATTTCACGCTCAGCGCCGACGGTGTTGTTGGAATTGAATGTGATTAATCGCATCTCGCGCTTCATGAAGGAGAAAAACCAAATCGAACGCCAACAAGCGTTTCGGCTAATGATGCGTGGTTTGGCTCATGAAATTAAAAACCCCCTAGGCGGGATTCGCGGTGCGGCACAATTGTTAGACCGTGAGCTCAGCCGCCCCGGTCATAAGGAATTAACTGACATATTAATCAAAGAGGCCGATCGTTTGACGCGCTTGGTCGATCGAGTGATGGGCTCCAGAGAACAGTTAAAGCCCGCTTTTTTGAATATTCATGAAGTGCTAGAGCACGTAGCGCACTTGGTTAGCGTCAAAACGTCTGCCCCAATTCATATCGAGCGGTTTTACGACCCGGCCTTACCCGAAATTAAAGCAGATAAAGAACAACTTATTCAGGCCGTTCTGAATATTGTGACCAACGCCATAGAAGCACAAGCCGGTTTCGAAAAAGTGCGTTTGGGGTTTGTTACTCAATTTGATCGATTCTTTACCATCAACCAAGTACTGCATCGGCAAGTGATGCGTATCCGCATCTGGGACGATGGCCCCGGCGTACCCACCGAGTTGGTGGAAACCGTATTTGACCCACTCATTACCGGCCGCCCAGAGGGCACCGGCCTAGGTTTGTCGATCACGCAGGAAATTATTCAGCGCCATCAAGGCGCAGTACAACTAGAGCAGTATCAAGGTAAAACCTGTTTTTCCATTTTGTTGCCATACTCAGAACAACCATCTCGCTCTGAAAATGAGCTCCAAACGGCAACCCCAGCCGAGGTAACCACATGAGCGTACACGACGTTTGGATTATTGATGACGACTCGTCTATTCGGTGGGTACTTGCTCGTGCTCTGAGTTCTGATGGATTCAACGTGCAAGACTTCGAAAACGCAGAAGCCGCACTGTTAGCCCTAGAAGAAGCTTGTCCGGCGGTATTGATGACCGATATTCGGATGCCTGGAATCAGCGGTTTGGAGTTGGCGGAGCAAGTAAAAGAACGCTATCCCAATCTGCCGATCATCGTGATGACTGCGCACACCGATCTGGATAGCGCCTTGGCCAGTTACCAAAGCGGAGCTTTTGAATATCTTCCTAAACCGTTTGATCTAGACGAAGCCGTGCGATTGGTGCAAAGAGCAGTTGAGCCGATCGAAGAAGCCAGCGATAACGAGTTTGATGGCGCGCCAGAGATGGACATCATTGGCGAAGCCCCAGCCATGCAGGAAGTGTTTCGGGCCATCGGCCGCTTAGCCAAGTCCAACATTAATGTCATGGTCTGCGGTCAATCGGGAACCGGCAAAGAGCTGGTCGCCAACGCCTTACATCAACACAGCCCGCGGGCGAGCAAGCCGTTTGTCGCCATTAACATTGCCGCGATTCCAGCTGAGCTGTTGGAATCTGAATTGTTTGGTCACGAAAAAGGCGCGTTTACCGGCGCACAGGCGCAACGCAAGGGCCGCTTTGAACAGGCTGATGGCGGCACCTTATTCCTAGATGAAATCGGCGAGATGAGTGCGGATTTGCAAACGCGATTGTTGCGCGTACTGTCAGACAAACGCTTCTATCGTGTTGGTGGTCGCGATTTAGTGTCCGTGAATGTACGGGTACTGGCGGCGACCAATAGGGATCTCGAGCAACAAGTTGCTAAGGGCCTGTTCAGAGAAGACCTTTATCATCGCTTGAATGTAATACGCATTGATCTTCCGTCGTTGCGGGAACGCGTTGAAGACATTCCGCTATTAGCAAAACGCTTTTTACGTTTGTCGGCGCAAGAGCTAGATGTCGAAATGAAAACGCTTAGTGAAGACGCGCTGGTAAAGATGATGGCCTACGATTGGCCGGGGAATGTGCGTCAGCTTGAAAATATTTGTCGTTGGATCACGGTGATGGCACCGGCTCAATCGGTAAGCATTGAAGATTTACCTAAGGAAATTCTCGATACGCAAGCAAGCTCAACCACCTTGAGTTGGGAAGACGTACTGGCCAAAACCGTCCAGCATCAACTCAGAGTAGGTAAGAAAGAAGTGCTCACCGATTTGCTTAAAAGTTTTGAAAGCACGTTGCTGAGCGTCGCCTTGGAACATACCAGCGGGCACCGGCAAAATGCAGCAAAACTGCTTGGTTGGGGCCGCAATACCTTGACCCGTAAATTAAAAGATTTGGATTTATAGTCCAAGTAGTAGAGGTGGCTCGTAGCGAATGATCTCTAACACCTTGCAGTCTCTTATGACAAAACCTGGCGTGACAAAAAGGTACACTAAAATCTGATGGGCGCTTGAAAAGTGTATACTTGATCTCGATTCATTACTTAGTTTGCCTTTGCGTTTTAATTTCATGCGTCGCTCTCACTTATATCAACTACTCTTTGCTTCGCTGCTAATGAGTTATTCCATTCATGTCTCGGCTCAAACACGCTACGTCACTGACGATTTTGAGATTATGATGCGCACCGGCCCGAGTATTCAGAATAAGATTGTCAAACCGCTACGCAGCGGTACAAAAATCAAAGTGTTAAACGAAGAAGCCGGAAACGGGCATTCCTTAGTGCAAACTAACGAGGGCGAAACCGGGTATGTATTAACTCGATTTCTAAGCGCAAATCGGGCAGCGAGGGAACGACTCGAAGTCGCCGAACGGCAACTAAAAACCTTGCGCTCAAAACCTGGTGAGTTGCAGAGCCTGTTGGCCAATAGCCAAGACGAAAACCAGGAGTTGATTCGATTGAACACCGATCTAACGAGTCGTTTAACAACAGCCAGCAGCGAACTGTCTCAAATTAAGGAAGTTTCGGCCGATGCTGTTGCCATTTCTAACCGAAATGAAAAGCTAGAAAGCCAAGTTCATCAATTAAAGTTAGAGCTTGATGACATGCGTATTCAAAAAGAATCGTATCAAGACCAAAAAGATTTAAGAGAGTTTATCAACGGAGCCGGCGCGATTTTGCTTGGCTTATTCTTGGGTTGGATTCTGTCTATCTCCCGCCGACAACGACGCAATTCTTGGGGATCATGAGTTTTATAGACTACCTTAATGTGGGCATACGATTTGCGGGCCTATCGCAAGTCTTGCTATTGCTGATTCATTTGGTCATGTCGAAAAACCCGCGCCGCGTCAAAGTGGTAGGTACTTTGTTTCTGATGGGCGTAAGCATGTACTTGGTTATGCCAATGCTCGACCGTTATACCCCTCACAATTCCAACATTCAGGCCTTATGGTTCTTTGCAGCCATCGTCCCAAGTATGTTGCTACTAATGGTTTGGTTCATTTTTGAAGAGAAATGCAGATTGCCATGGTGGCTTTTTAGCCTGATCAGCGTCTCAGTATTGGGTTCTGTCTATTATTCATTGATCGGTGTTGGTTTGCCGGGTTCCCCACTATGGTTACAAGGCTTAAAAATAATCATTGCGGGCTTAGTTTTGGTAGTTGTGTGGCGTGGTCGCGATTACGACTTAGTGGAAACCCGAGTCAAAATACGTAATATCTTCGTGGTCATTATGGCCTTACAAACCTTAGTGACCGTTATTGTTGAAAACATGACCCATTTCAGCCCTCCGGTGGTTTTAGACACCATTTTGGTTGGCGATTTGCTCATCTGCTTGTTCGCATTTAACTATTTATTCCTGCGGCATAATCCTGAAGGGCGCTTGATGGAGATCATTGAACTGCCAAAAAAGCATGAAACAACAGACCCGGTGTTGGTGGAATTGTTACAAAGAATGCGGGCCGAACGCCTATATGCCGATCACGACCTAAGAGTGGGGAGTCTGGCCACCGAGCTCAATGTGCCAGAGTACAAATTACGGCAAAAAATCAATCAGGAGCTTGGATATCGTAACTTTAACCAGTTCGTTAACCGCTATCGAATCGAAGAAGCGGGCGAAAAACTGCGGACAGACGAGCGAATTCCAGTATTAACCATTGCTTTGGATGTGGGTTTTCGCTCAATTTCATCATTCAATACCGCGTTTCAAGGTCATTTCGGTGTATCACCTACTAAATATCGGTCTGAAATCCTTTCGAATTCTTAAAATATCAGCCGAATTTCGAAATTCGGTTGAGCCTATAAGGATTTAGGCAGCGAATAAAACTCAAACGTCGTTAAATGCGTTCATGGCGATAAGTCACCAAGTGTTTTAGAAATCACGAGGCGCTTATCAATAACTTAAATTTCCTCTACTCCTGGAGCAAAACCATGAAAACGCAAGCCCTTAAAACTTTAGCCTCATCACTTGTAATCTCAATCGCTTTAATCGCAGGTTCGCAAGCCATTGCGAAAACCGACAACGAGCTTCTGGCAGATTGCAAAGCTCAAGTGTTAGCCGAATACGGTTCCGTCGAGCGCGTGAAAGTAGCGAATATCAACTCCAAGCGCAATTTGTTCAAAGCAAAGCTCAAAGTTCGCGCGAATGGCGAAAAATCACTTTACGCTTGCGAAATTCGCGGCGAAGCCCCAGTTGAGGTGGCTTGCTTGAAAGGTGCCTGTGATGCCGGAAAAGTCGCTGTAAACTAATCGAGTAACACTTATTATCCTCCATTGACCCCGGGCACGTCTCGGGGTTTTTTTTGCTTTCACTGGCGGTCGTATGCGGTTTTATTCCGCAACAATATCGACTTGGCAATCGTTGTAGCACGCGCCCTCAGCCATATCGGATTTGTGCCCGGGAATCAGCAAGTTGATGCTAAAGCCCCCTGGGTTATCGCCGCGCCACGCGCCCTTATCAATCGATATCACGCCTTGGCGAATTCGATCGCTTAAACGTACAGGCAAAATTAGCTCGCCGTTTTCGTTTGTAAGGCGAATTCGGCTTCCATCGGTTAATCCTAATTGCTGGCCGTCGATCTTGTTGATTTCAGCGACGGCGGTGTCTTTATTTGCCAGAGTGCCGCCAAAGGTAGAGTTGGTTCGCTTATCTGAACTTGGGCTAATAACGGTAAATCGCCGTCGCTGCTTCAACTCTTTGTAACTCGGCAGCCCTAGTTGCGCCCGTTGTTGTTCATCTTCGTCAAACAATTGAGCCTTATTGTCCGGTGTCTCTGGTCGACAAGTTCTAAAGACCACTTTGGCCTGCGAGTGAGCCGACTGATCAAGAGCGCGATTGCTCGTGAGCGGTTCACTGCTAAGCAACGAGATCATTTGTTCGTCCGTTTGTTGGAATTCAGGGTCGTCAAAACCAAACACTTGGGCTAATTCTCGAAATACTTGGGTATTGGATTTTGCCTTGCCCAATGGCTCGATGACAGGCTCAGCGAGTTGCAAATGAGTATGACCATAGGCTTTGTACACATCTTTGTATTCCATCGAGGTTGCGCCTGGCAGCACAATATCGGCAAACGCTACTGAGTCAGTCAAGGTGTGGTCAAGCGCCACAACAAAGAGATCCGGTTTTGCCAAGGCTTCAAGCATTTTGGCTTGTTGAGGATGTACCGCCACCGGGTTGTGATTGTAAATAAACAGCGCTTTAAGGGGTATGTCGAGGTCGTCTTTGAGGATATGGTCGCTCAAATCAAGAATACTTAGACAACGTGTTTGGCTGGTCGGGGCAGCTAATGACTTTATCGCGCTTCGATTAAGATGTGCAAAGTATCCAGAGGGATCACAAATTCCGGCGCCCTGTTCCGCAAAATTGCCAGTCAATAAGGGCAGCGCGTAGGCGGCTCTGATCGCTGAACCCCCATTGCGCGTGCGCTCAAGTGCTACGCCCACCGATAGCGCAGCCGGCTTGTGACTGCACCATAGTTTGGCAAAGGTTTGAATATCGTGTGGCTGTAACCCGCAAAGCTCTGCCGCCTCTTCTAAGCTCCAATGATTTGCGGCGTCCAAAAATGCCTGTGCGCCACTCACATTGTCTTTAATGAACTCATGATCTAGCCCGCCTAGCGCTTGAATCTGCTTGGCTACGGCGTAAGCAAGAACAACGTCGCTACCTGGGCGAATGGGCAAAAATAGGTCCGCGTCATCGGCGATGCGGGTTCGCCTTGGGTCAACCACCACCACCTTAGCGCCATTCTTTCGAGCAGTGCGAATGATTTTGGTAATGTGTAAATGCCCTACGGTGATGTTGTTAGCCCAAATAACGATCAACTTTGAGTTGGCCATTTCTTCATGCGCGATTCCACCTACCGAGCCAAAGGTAGACTCCCAGGCTGCAGCGCTTGTTCCTGCGCACAAGGGAACATTGTTGACTTGGGTCGCGCCCAGTCGAGCAAAAAAGCGTGCGCTCATCGATGCCCTGTTGAGCAAGCCCATTGGTCCTGCGTAAGTCATAGGCGCTATGGCTTGGCTGCCATGGTCGGCGATAATTGCCTGGAAGCGCTGGTGAATTGTTCTGAGCGCTTCTTCCCAAGAAATTGGCTCAAAATGCCCTTTGCCACGTTCACCAACTCGGCGTAAAGGCGTTGTTAAACGCTTTTCTCCATGCACCAACTCGACCATACCTTTGGCCACTTTGCTGCAGATCTTGCCGTCGGTAAGAGGGTTAGTTTTAGAACCGCGAACCGCGATTACTTGCCCGTCGTCTACTTCAACCGCGAGGCTGCAAGTTTGAGCGCAATCCAAGGGGCAAACTGAGGGCTTAATTAAACTGGTCATCCTTGGATAATGGCATAGGCACAAAAACAAGCCAATAGAGGATTGGAGTGCGGCTTGAACGGAGGGGCCAAGGAGAAAAAGCAGGGCTCACTCTAGTGACAATGTCGGCTGAGTAAAGGTCGCCACTGTCAAAAGCAGCGCTTAAATTTCTCGATTAAGATGTCAGCTATTGATGATCACCAGTTTGGTCATCATGGGCGGGTAAGCAGAAAATGAAGGTTGGGTTATCACGACAATAAACGAGTTGATAGTATCGCTGTTTAGAGATAGTTACTCATTACGTGAGGGGGGGGGGACAAATGAGCATAGGACCGAAATCCTTAACCGCTTATTCGTTCGTGACAACCCAACTCGCGTGTTATGATACGAACGTTCCACTCAAAAAACAACACATAAGCGTAAAAATTTAAGACTGCTATTCTCAAAATAGGGATAAAAAGAGGAAATGAATTCAAAATCAGGGTTGACCAAGCGTGAACACATAATGGATGTGGCCGAATCGTTGTTTGCTCGCAGCGGAGTTGACGGCGTTTCCGTCAGAGAAATAACCGACGAGGCGGATGTTCGCCTAGCCAGCGTTAATTATTACTTCCAGACCAAAGAAAATTTGTATATGGAAGTTTTGGCGCGCCGAGCAATTATCGTCGTAATTGAACGAAGAGCGCGATTGGAAAAGATTGATTTTGCCAAGCTAAACAATACCGAGGCCATTACCGAAATCACCAAAGCAATCATCGAGCCTCTGATGGAGCGGGTAATGAGTGGGGATACAGGTTGGCAAGCTTACCTTGGGGTGATTGCCAACTTCGCGGCAAAGCCATTGCCAAATGCCGAGCAGGCCGCACCGATGAATGAGATCGATAAAATCAGCCTTATTTTTATCGATGCCTTACGAAAATACTCCACAGCTCAGTCGAATCGAAAGGCCCATCATGCCTTTCAATTTATTACCGGTGCGTGTTTGATGGTGTTTTCCAATAATGGCCGTTTAAACACGTTATCGGAAAACCAGTATCGATCGGACGACTATCAAGCGCTTTTTCAAGACAGCGTTGACTTTATCGTTGGTGGCGCATTGAGGATTCTTATTTAAACGCGCAAGCGCTTAGTTTTGCGTTGTCTTGGTTGCGGGGTTTCTTGCTTGAATGTGCCAAATTACTCTGCCCTTAATTTGGCCGCGATGAACTACCCCAAGCTGTTGTTCGTTAAGGCCGTTCCCTGACTCGCTTTTCAGGCCATAGTTATGGTGTTCTCGTACCTTGGCTATGCGTTTGATAATCAAGCCGTAGTCGGCGTGCTGAACCACCACGCATTGACCAATCGAGTAATTAGCGCCAAACAACGCGCTTAAATACACAACGTAATCGCCGTCTTTGTAGTCTGGCAACATGCTGTCGCCGCTGATTTTACAGATACCAATCATGAAATAAAAAAAGCGAATTGGCTTTATGAATAAGCCAATTCGCTAATGATGCTAAATCAAACGAGGTTAATAAGCGCTGGGCTCATTAGCGCGCGTTTAGCCCAGTTTTGGATAAACCGTTTCTACTGAAGGTGGATATGGGCATGTCGCACGATATGTTTCGACACCTTTAGTGGCCCAGAATGCCTCGGCAAATTCATTCACTAGGCTCATCAATTTATGACCGTTCTCAACATCTACATGTTGTTTGGCGGCACCACCAGCAAGCATGATTGAGTGAACCAGCGTGTGCATATCTGGGTACGCATCAAACTGAGGTTGCTTCATGTAGTCGCCCCAGATAACACGAACTTCTTCTTTAACAATCGCCGCGTGAATTTCTTTTTCTCGAACCAAGCGCGAAAGTTTGGCTTGTTGAGCGATACTAAGTTGCTCGCTCTCAGCTATCTCGGCGATCAAGTCCAAGAAACGAATAACGCTTAGCGCTGCGATTTGGGCTTTGGACGGGTCGTAAATCGCACAAGGGATATCGCAATGCGCTTTGGCGACGGGAATGTTTTTATCAAACTTTGCTAATAAGGAATGAATCATTTGTCATTCTCCATAGTTCTTACGTGTTTCAGTTGTGGAAAAGCTCTGATTGCGGCGATGATCGCAACAATTGTCAACGCGCTGATCAGAGTGAGTGTAGTGCCGTCTAGAGTGCTAGCGGCGGTTGTGGTTTCATGATGTGCAAAGGCAGGCATCGTGAACAGAAATCCTACAAGAACGTTCAAAAGCTTCATAATTTACCTGAATGGGGTTGTGACAAAAATCGTTAAAATATCATCCTATTATATGCGCTAAATGTAAATTCCCATTTACATTAGATCGCTGTTATTCGACGTCGGCGATCGATCAAAAGCTCTAACTTGAGGCATACTCATGGCTATGTTGCTAATCTTGGCAATCCACCAACTTGTGAGCCTCATTGAGAAAACAATATGAAACGAATATTTTTTGGCCTCATCTTTTTCGCGACTTTTGCCTCGGTTACCAAAGCCGATCACAGTGCCGGCTTCTTTGCTCACTTTAGCCAACTTTGTGATGCTCAATTACAAGGCGAAATGGTTTTCCCCACAGACGCTATGGACGATTTTTCTGGCAAAGTCTTGACCGCCAGAGTTACGCATTGCGATGCATCGCAAATACAAATTGCCTTCGATGTTGGTGAAGACAAAAGCCGAACCTGGTTTATACGCAAAACCGACACGGGTTTAGAGCTAAAGCATCGTCATTTACTCAAAGACGGTTCTTTAGACCCAGTAACAAACTATGGAGGGCTCAGCGACTCAAGTGGTTCGGAGTATGCGCAAGCCTTTCCAGCGGATGCATTTACCCAAGAGTTGATTCCAGCCGCCAGCACCAATGTTTGGAACCTTGAGTTGAGCAAAGATCTAAAAACACTGACCTATCATTTAGAGCGCCATAACAAACCACGATTTACCGCAGTGCTGTATCTTGATGAGTAAAGCCGCACTTGTTCTAGGAGCGACCGGCTTGGTTGGCTCAGCTCTGGTAACGCGCCTTGCCCAAGCGCCGCATATTCGATCTGTTTGCTGTATCGGCCGCAGACCGCTTGGCGAAGTTCAGAACGGCGTTCAAGAGCGTGTCATTGATTTTGAGACACTAATGGCGTCTCCTGATATCGATGCGCCAAGTTTTAAAGGCGATATCTTATTTTTGTGTTTAGGCACGACCCTAAAAACGGCGGGTTCGGTCGCGGCCCAAAGACGCGTTGATCTAGACTATCAGTATCAAGCCGCTAAAATAGCGCGCCAGCAAGGCGTGAGTGAGCTATTTTTGGTGTCTTCAAGTGGCGCAAATGCCAACAGTGTCAGCCCATATTTGCGTATGAAAGGAGAGCTTGAGGATAAAGTCACGGCACTGGGTTTCGAGCGAATGGTTATCGTCCAGCCTTCCTTATTGCTGGGCAAGCGCAAAGAGGCTCGCCTGTTTGAAGACCTTGGAGCAAAGCTTGCGCCAGCCTTGTCTCGCTTACCCGGGCTAAAAGCATATCGGCCTATTTATGCGTGGCAGGTAGCGCAAAAGTTAGTGGACGAAAGCCGCCTAGATGGCATGCAGGATGCGCAAAAAAATGCCCCTATAAAACAAGTGTTTAAATTGCAGGACGTATTTCCAAAGCCTGAATGACCAACAACGAAGCAGTCAACTTCGCCTGCTCATCGGCATGCTAAAGTACTGCTTTGGCAAGAACACCGGTGCTTGAATCACTGCTTAGCAAACCGTGGGCCTTTGATAGGGCGCATGGATAGGGCGTACGCGCCAGAGAGATTTAACGCCCCAGACAAGTTAAATGTAAGTTAGAGGCAAGTTAAATGATAGAACAGCTATTTTCCCTCGCCGATAAAGTATGTCTTGTGACCGGCGGCTCACGTGGTTTGGGTTTTTATATGGCGCGTGGCTTTTTGGCCGCGGGCGCAAAACGGGTTTACATTACGGCTCGAAAAGCCGAGGAATGTGAGCAAGCGGCTCAGCAACTCAGTGATGAATTTGAAGGCCAGTGCATTTCGCTTGTCGGAGATATCAGTGCTTTAGGTGCAATCCAGCAACTGGCTTTGAATATCAAAGAGCGTGAGTCGGCATTGCATGTTTTGGTCAATAATGCCGGAACTGGCTGGCTGCAACCCTTGGATAGCTTTCCTGAGAAGGGTTGGGACAGAGTCATGGATCTCAACGTAAAAACGCCGTTTTTTTTAACCCGCGAACTCGTGTCGTTGTTAGCCGCAGATGCCAGTACCGACGATACCAGCAGTGTCATTAATATTGGCTCGGTGTCAGGGATATGCGGTGTGACCGATACCTTTAGTTATGCGCCGAGCAAAGCGGCTGTGCATCAAATGACACGCAATCTGGCAGCCGAGTTGAGTGATCAGCATATTCGTGTCAATGCCATTGCGCCGGGTCGCTTCCACACCAAGATGACAGAATACGCAAGTAGCGATGAAGCTCAATATCAAAAAGAAATAGATGCGATGCCATTACATCGTTGGGGCAATGAAAACGACATTAATGGCGTGGCGATTATGCTCGCAAGCCGAGCTGGTGCTTTTATCACCGGCCAAGTCATTCCAGTCGATGGCGGCACAACCATAGTTAGATGAATAAGTTAGACGAATAAGTTAGATGAATATCAACACAACCCTAGCCATTTTGAGAGGCGCTTAATGACAAATATAGAACTGGGCAAACACTTCATGCAGGCCGTTCAAGCCGGCGATGTTGCCGCTGCCCGAGCGTGTTTTCATGAAGACGCACGTATTTGGCATAATTTTGATAACCAAGAACAAAGCGTCGATGACAACATGGCCACCTTGGAGTTGATGATCGCCAAGGCAGGGCAACGCGAATATAAGCTGCATCGGCTCGAGGCCGTCGAAGGTGGTTATATACAGCGTCACACCTTGACCATCTCATCGCCTGATGGCTCTTCCAAAGCAAACGCCGAAGCCTTGGCGTTGGTCAGCGTTCGCGATGGCAAGATTGCGCGTATTGAAGAGTTCATTGATCCCACGCCATTACTTGGCATTTTGCGAGCTGAATGATCATGAAGATTAAAGACTCAGTAGCATTAGTCAGCGGCGCAAATCGAGGTATTGGCGAGGCGTTTGTTCGAGAGCTTGTCGCCGCCGAGGCCAAGCATGTGTACATCGGCAGCCGTGTTATCTCGAATGCCCACTCGTTGGCGAATGAGCTGGGCGAGCGAGTGAGCGTCGTAGAACTTGATGTGTGCAATCCGCAGCAGGTTCAAGAGGCAGCACAACATTGCCAAGACCTAAACCTACTCGTCAATAATGCTGGCGTTTTCCACCGACAGTCTCTACTAAAAGCCCCAGACATGCAGGCCATGCGTGATGAAATGGAGGTCAACTGCCTTGCCCCCATTGCTATGACTCGAGCATTTGCTCCGATTATTGAAGGTAATGGCGGCGGTGGCGTGATAAATGTTTTGTCTGCTGGTGGTATTGTCGCGGTGCCCGAGATGGGCGGCTACAGCCCTTCTAAGTTTGCCGCTCGGGCGGCCTCAAATTGTTTGCGTGCTGAGCTCGCGCCGATGGGCATTCATCTAACAGCCTTGATTGTCGGCTCGGTGAAAACTCGGATGGCCGAGCATGTCCAAGGCATTGTTCAATCTGAACCCGCAGATGTGGCAAAGGCTGGCTTGTTGGCGATCGAAAACCGCATCGACGAACACGATACCGACCCTCATGCGATCGGAATTCGAGCTGCATTGGCTCGTGACCCTGCCGCTTTGGCCAAGTTGCTTGCCGCTGGTGTAGGCGCATCATAGCCTTATAAAAAAGCACAGATATGAGCTGCCGTACCTTTGTTCTCGCTTTTAGCGGGCTTGCTAATGAACAGTTTGGGCAATGGTGTGATGCGGGCCATTTGCCTTTTTTGGCAAAATTAAATCGAGCTTCTTCTCGTTGCTCTCTGGTTTTTGACGATTACCGTACAAGCTATAACGACAGTCAGGCATTGGCCTGGCTAAGTCTGTATTCGGCGAGTAATCTGCGTTCGTTGTCAGACGCGTTTGGTGTCGCCCTGCTCGAAGAAAAGGCTCATCAATTAAACCCCGATCATTTTGGTAAAGGCAATCTCTTTTGGCAGGTGAGCAGCCAAACTGGCTGCGAGGTTGCCATTATTGATTTGCCATGTGCGCCGCTGACCTTGGGCCTAAACGGAGTCCAAATCTGTGATGCCTTCGTTGAAACACAGCTTACTCAGCCGCGATCTTGGCCAGCCCAATTGCTAGGTCAAATTGGCCTTGGTCAATCAAGAATGGCGCCACAAGGCAAAGGGCGCGATTCAACATTAGATTGCATTCTGCGCGGCACCAAACGCAAACTCGATGTATGCGCCGCCGCATTCAAAGAAAGTCACTGGGATTTGTTTTCTGTAGGTTTTTCAGAACTGACCTGTTGCGCTGACCAGAACAGCAAATTAGAAGTCATGCAATTAATCGATGACGCTTTGATTACTCTTAGCGGCATTGATCATTGCTTTGTCTTAAATATGAACGTGCAAACACCAGCTTCCGAGCATGGGCAAGACCAGCGAGCATCAGAACTAGGCGCCGCAAACCTTGAAGGTCAGCTTGCCGGAACTTTCGAAGCGCTTTCGGCAAGCGGTCTTGCGGCAAGCGATCTTGCGACAGGGATTGAGCTTGATGGTGTAGCGCCTTTGATTTGCAGGTCTTTAGGTATCAATTACCCTCGCTTTGAGTTGCCTATTTGAATGAACCGCTTTTTTGGCTGGCAGCCGATATAGTCTGTATTGTGCTATTAAATTGAATTGCCCATTAATTGGTTTGTAGTAGCTCCTTAAACCAAGGTTCCAGTGCAAGATTTCGGCCCACGTGGCGCGCCCCTTGCTCGCTCAAATGGGTGCCATCGAAAATGATTAGATGGCCATCTCTCGTAACTCGCTGGCAGCCCTCAAGACTGCAAAATTGAGGAAGTAAGTCTATGTACTCATAGCGTTTGGCGTGTTTTTTCAATAAGTCATTAATCCGCAGAGCACTGTCATTCAGTGGTGTTTTGATTTTGTGTAAATTGGGTTTGAAAGCCATTTTTGCAAGAAAGGCCATGCCGTCAAACTGCTGGGTTTTTTGGCCCAAGATATAGACTTTCTTAGCCCCAGATTCTCCTAAGAAATGCGCGCTTTGGATAACGTATTTAACAAAGTGATCTATGGTTAGAAAGGTCGCCAAAATAACGGCATCGGCCTGTTTGATCTGCTTGATAGAGTCGAATACTTTTTGATGTTGTTGACGACATATATCAGCCCGGCTACCAAAAATACTTTGATACTGATCATCGTTTAAGGCAAACATGGTTTTGCAATTGCCATCGATCTTGATGGCCGCTAAATCTAATTGTTCAGCGCTGCCACCTTCGATAAATACATTGATGAGATCGGCGGCCATACTGTCGCCAATCACTAAGACTTTGGGCTTACCAGAATGTTCAAAGCCCTCTTGTTTGGACTCTATGTTTTGCCAAAAGTAATTGGCGTAGTCGTCGCGCGTGAACTTTAGTTCTTCTACCACCGCGGCCGGATAACGCCAAAGCCAGCCATTAGATGCCTGAGAATGAAAGGCAATGCCGATTAGAGAGACTGCTGCTATCGCTGAGCTCATTAGAAATGGGGTATTGTTTTTTGCTCTATGGTTTGTTGCCCTATGGTTTGTTGCCCTATGGTTTGTTTGCCCTGTTTGCCCGTCGGTAATTTTTTGCCCAGTTCGAGCTTTGCGAAACGGTTGTTCTATAAAGCGATACATCAAATACGCTAAAACAAATGAGGTAATAAATACCCCAATCATTTGCGTATTGTTCAGCTCGTTTGCTAGATAGTAACGATAAAAAACAATCAGCGGCCAGTGAATCAGATACAGCGAATAGCTGATCAGCCCAATGCCAACCATTACGCGATTACTTATTAGCGACGCAACTGGATGATTGGGGCCAGCCAATATTAAAAGCCCCGCGCCAATACAAGGTAGCAACGCTGTATAGGATGGGAAGTCGGTTTGGCTATCGAGTGAATACAGAGCCATAATAATTAAGCCCAAACCGATCACGAAAAGAGTGGAGCGCAGCCACCTTGATGCTCGCTCTAGATCGACAAAGACCAAGGCAGCGCCGATGCCAAATTCATAGAGCCGAAAGGGTAGAGTGTAAAACGCAAATGAGCGAACCTCGCCCCAAGAGAAGATGCTTTCAAGAGCCAATTGTTGATTAAACCAAGCCGTATTTAGTGCAAGGCTGGCAAGGCTCATCAGCGCAATAAAAGCCACAATGACTGACGCATTCCCTATCTTGCTTGCTTCGTCGGCTGGCGCTTGAAGCCTAGGCTCTCGGCTCTTTGACCAAGCAACTTTACTTAGTAGCAATACGGTGAGCGGCCACAACAAATAAAATTGTTCTTCAACGCTCAAGGACCACGTGTGCAATAACGGTTTGGATTGGCTAGCGAAGTCAAAGTAGTCGGCGCTTTGCCAAAAATAGAAGTTACTGACACTGAGCACCGCAAAGATGAGCGAGCGCCCAAAGTCGACCAAGTGTTGGGGAGAAAGCAGAGCGTACGATAGCAATAAGCACAACAAAAAGGTTGCGCACATTGCTGGGAACAAACGCCGCACGCGGCGCAGATAAAAGTTGCCAAAGCGAAACTGCTGGGTTGAATGAATCTCGCGAACAATTAGGCGAGTGATTAAGTAGCCACTAATCACAAAGAAAATATCAACGCCAACAAAACCGCCGGGCAGCAGTGTTTCACTGAGATGGAAAACAAGGACTGACAGCACGGCGATGGCTCTGAGGCCGTCGATATCGGGGCGATATCCTAGTGTTTGAGTCGAGGTGGGTTTAGAAGCTATGGTATTCAAATGTTTTGCAGCGCTCATTTGCGCGATGATGGATTTGCCTATTCTCGCAGAGAATTCGCCAGCGGATAATCGGCGAAGTTTACCAGATTGCCTTCAACAGCAGCAGGCCTTCAAAACCCAAATTCGCGCATGTCTTGCAGCAGTCGTTGGCCTTTAAGAATGGCAGACTCCAACTCAGAAGGCTTAGGCTCGTGCGCGGGTGTGACGATCTTAGACAACAGTCTTAAGAATTCAGCTAAGGCTTTTCTTTCTTCGCTTAGTAAGGCTGAAGATCGGCGAAAAAGAACTTCAATCTCTTCTCGTTGACGCAAGAACGGCAAGTCGTTTGGTGGGCTAAGAGAATCAGGCTTGGATAAACCATAGAGCATGTTTTCGATTAATGGTGATAATCGCCGCCGCAAACCACGTGCGCGCCAACGCCTTAGGGCACCTTGCTTGTATGAGCGAATGGCCATCAAGCTGATACACAGCGAAAATACTGACAAGGAAAGCTTAATCCAAAAAACTACTGACATTTTATGTACAATGATTGAAAAGACAAAAGCGCGAACACAAGTTTATTTGAAATAAAGTTGGGTTCCGTTTTCTAGTTTACTCAGTAAGTAAGTGAAAGTGGTTGGTCATGGGTTTAGATAATCTAGCTAATTTGGCGGAAATATTAGCGGCGATTTTGGTGATTATTTCACTGGTGTATGTTGGTGTGCAGATCAAACAAAACACCAGCGCTTTGCGATCTAACACCGCGCATAATACCTCAGAAGGCTTTACCGATCTGTACCTTATACTTGCTAAGAGCAAAGAAATGTCTGATATTTTTGCTCGCGGCTCGCACGATTTTGATTCTTTGGATTCAATCGAGAAGGTTCAGTTTTACGCTTATTTCCATAAATTTTTTCGCAACTACGAAAACGCCTATTATCAATTTTCCAGATCGGCATTAGAGTATGAGTCATTCGATGGGCTGACCAAGCAATTGGAAATGGTGAGTTCTATGCCGGGCGTGCGTGTCTATTGGAAGGATCGCAAAAATTGGTATAACGAGGGCTTTCAACAATTCGTCGATGAATTGCTTAATGACGATGTGCCAGAAAAATTTAAGTTAGCTGGTACTACTTCTCCCGCTCAGCCCTAGGCCTCCTTCTCACTCCTAAGCCCTTTCTGTCTGGCCACGCAGAAGCTAAAAATATATTGAATCGCAGACGCCGTGCTTATCTTAAGGCAGGTCTGCCACGACGTCACTAAAGCGGCGCAATACAAAACGGGCTTGAGCGAGGGATAGCTTAGTGCGCGCTGAAATAGTGACCACGCAGTCAGTACCTCGATAGTTGGTGCGACAAAAAAGTGTGTTGCCACCTTTTGATTCTATAATAGTGATATCGAATTCTTCTTCCGTGAACTGAATCGACGACGAGTTGCTTATCGCACACAAGGAGCTGGCGATGGCAGCGACTTTGTCGGCTTCCATCCCCATTTCTTTGGTCGCAAAAGATTTAATGCTAAAACCATCAAGCGTGCAGAGGCTGATCAATGTGATCTCGCGATGATCGGCGCACAGAGATTGGATCGCGTCTAGTAACCCGGCGTTGTCATCGATGTCGACGTTTGTTGTGCTCATTATGTGTTGATGTCTTTCGACTAACTCGGCTGTGACTGCATAGAAGAAAAGGTTTTGCCGTTAAGGGCTTTTTAATACTGACTGATTGCCGTTAGGGTGTATAAAAGGTTGATCGCGGAATCTTTCGCTCGATTATCGACTTCGATAACCGGTGCCACTAATTGGTGGGCCTTTAGCACTGTTTGTATTTCCTCGACTAAGTCCTCAACCTGCTCGGCGCCAGCGTTCTCGATGTGGCTTAGTGCAATAACGCACGGCGTCTTGCGTTGGCCGGGTTCAAAAAAGCTTAGCAAGTGGTCAAGATTTGCCATGTCGGCGTGCTCGGCGTATTTAAACAAAATAACCAACCCCCAGATTGACTTGCTGACCATTTCCCAAAGAAATGAGTAACGCTCCTGACCGGGCACGCCATATAAGCCCAAGGCGGTTTGTTCATCCAAGCGTATTCGCCCGTAGTCTATACCAACCGTCGTAAATTGCTTGCCGATATCGATGGTGGATTCTACTTCTGTCTCAAAAGGGCTAATTTCACTGAGAGTAGACACTAGCTGCGTTTTGCCAGCTCCGAGTTCGCCAACAATAGCGAGTTTTTTGTATTCCATTTTGGTCTAGCGTTTGGCCAAAAACATTTTCATTTTTTGATAAAACCCATCTCGATTCACTTGCGTCGCAACTAGAGGCGTTTTGTCGTCGAGTGTGTCAACAATCAAAATGCCCATTTCGTCGAACAAGGTGAGTAAGCGATTAGTGATGCTGCGCGTTTCCGGCGTCATGCGTCGAGTCATGTCATCGTAGCTGCGCACGCCAGATGCCAGATGCGCGCAAAATTCGATCACACTAGGTGTTTGTCTAATGCGTTTGAAATCTGGCCAACGTTCTAGCCGTAAGCGCGTACCAGCATAGGAGTCGCGACGACTCGGCCGCTTGATGCCCAATAGCGCTTGTTGTGATTGTGAAAGTTTGACCACAAACTCAGAATGATCACGAATAAAGGCACGAATAGCGGGATACCGCGGCATCGAACTCACAAGTTTCAGAGCATGAGCCTCAAGATAACGTTTGCTGATGTTTGTTTCGGCTAAGACTTGTACGTTTGTATGCCTTGAGTCAGCTTGGATTTTATCGAACAGCCGATCAACATCCTTGACCTTGCCTTCAATCAATTGAATGTATTGATTGCTTGTAAACGACAGAAGGCCGGATATGCCATTGGCAGCGTTGTTCCGACGACTTTTCTGATAAATTTCGGGTAGCTCACGGGGCATGAGCCCAGTGCCTTTGGCCTTGACTGGGTCGCTAATATACAAAACCGCTTTCAGTCTATGTTCGGGCATATCTACTCCTATCTAACGACAACCATCCTAGAGCGGTTGTCGTCATTACGATAATAAGAGGGCGATCGAAAAAAGCTCGATCGCTGGTATAGAGAGAGTACTCCTATACAGATAGCGCCGTATCAACCGTCAGCACGTTGCGTCGTGCCAAGGCCAAGTTAGCTTTTGTTTTATCCAATACTAAATAGATAAACAAGCCTTCTTGCTTAGTTGTTGGTCTGATAATGTGAAACTGGTCTTGGAGTGTGATTAAGATATCGTCAATCGCACCCTGGATCCCCAATGACTTCATTGTCTTCATTTTTGCCTTTACTACTTCTGTGTTCCCAGCCGCAGCTAAATCCAGATCGACGCCACCGCCGATCGAACCCAATGACATCCCAGACGTATAATCAACGATGCACGCGCCCATTGCGCCGTCTGTTGTCATCAACGCCTTTAGGCTCGCATCAATATTATTAGCCATATTTATTTCTCACCGAATAAAAGTTAAGTTCCCCGCAGGAGGGATATTATCTTGATAAATCACTTTAAGACTATCCTCCAAACGAACTCTGTAGTTGTATCACAAATAGTCTTAGAAAACCTTAAATTGTTCTATTTGTGGGTTTGATTATCAGTATTGATAAAGCCCAATGGTAAACTCAATACATTAAACTGCAACCCAGTGAGCATTAAATACTGTGAAATTTACTCCTGCCATTGAGCGCTTGGCCAAACTGGGTGACGACAGTTGGGCCGTGTATAAAAGCGCTAGGGCTAAAGCAGAGCAAGGTGAGGATATTATTGAGCTTACAATTGGTGAGCCAGATATTCCCACGCCTGATTATCTTATAGATGTGGCGATAGAATCATTGCGAAACGGCCGAACAGATTATTCGCCCGGTGCGGGTGAATTGAACTTACGCCAAGCCCTAGCTCTGCGTTATTCAAAGATGACGAAACGAGAAATTGGGGTTGAGCAAGTATTGTGTTTCCCAGGGACGCAAACAGCTTTGTACGCGGTTATGCAGGCGATCGCGGGCGAGGGTGATGAAGTTATTGTTGGCGACCCAATGTATGCAACCTACGATGCCGTTATTGCCTCATCGTGCGCCCGCCAAGTGGCGGTGCCCTTAAAGCCAGAGGATGGGTTTCGACTGCAAGCCCAGCAAGTTGAGTCTTTAGTCAGCGAGAATACCACCACTTTGTTCCTCAATAGCCCGCACAATCCCACCGGCGCGGTACTCAGGCCAGATCAGGTGCATGCCTTGGGCGAATTGGCGATTAAACACGACTTATGGATTTTATGCGACGAGGTCTATGACGAACTATTGTTTGATGCGTCGGCCTTTTGCTCGCCGCTTAATTTCCCCGAGTTTGCAGAGCGTACCTTGGTAGTCAGTTCGATTTCCAAATCGCATGCCGCTCCTGGCTTTCGCAGCGGATGGTGTATAGGGCCAGCTGAATTTTGCGAAAAGATGCTGCCATATTCAGAGGCGATGTTATTTGGCGGGCAACCCTTTTTGGCAGACGCCACGGCCATAGCGATTTCCAAACCTTCTCCTGTGGCCGAATCCATGAAAAAGCGATTTGCAGCGCGCGCTCAATTGTTGGCCGAGCGCGTGACGCAAGAGACCACATTAAGCGTGCATCAACCAGAAGCTGGAATGTTTGCCTTATTGAATGTGTCGTCGCTGAATATGAATGGCAAAGACTACGCTTGGCATTTATTAGATCACGCTAAAGTCGGTGTGATGCCCGGCGCTTCATTCGGGGCGGGCTTGCAGGATTGGGTTCGGGTTTGTCTCACTGAGTCGGATGAACGATTTGCTGCTGGCGTTGAACGCATTATCAAGCACGCAAACTCAATTGCTTAAGCCTTCGACCACTGATGCAAAGTAACATCACGGTAGGGCAGTATTTAATTCGATGTCTCGAGCGCTTGGGGGTTGAAGTCGTATTTGGCATCCCGGGTGTTCACACCATCGAGCTTTACCGCGGGCTGGCCGCGAGTTCAATTTGCCACATCACGCCACGCCATGAGCAGAGCGCAGGTTTCATGGCCGACGGGTATTATCGAGCAAGTGGTAAAATAGCCGCCGCCTTTGTGATTAGCGGCCCGGGCTTAACGAATTGTCTGACCGCGATGGCACAAGCTCGAGCTGATTCGATTCCGATGCTAGTGGTCTCAGGAGTCAATGAAACTGAAACCTTAGGCAAAGGTCATGGCCATTTACACGAACTGCCCAATCAGCAGGCGCTAATAGAGACCATGGGCATTGTTAGTGAGCATGTTGGCAGCGCTAGCGAGTTACTGCCTGCGTTGCAGAGAATTAAACTGGCGTTTGCAACGCAACGCCCAGCGCCGATTCATCTGCAAATTCCTTTGGATGTGATGGTGCAGACTTGCGCCGATGTGCCTCTGCGCTTGCCGCTGAAAAAAATCAAGGCTCCAAGTGTGAATGAGGCAATCAAGGCGATAGACGCCGCGCAACGGATTGTGATTATCGCCGGTGGCGGCAGCATTGCTGCTGCCCATGACGTTCAAGTGTTGGCGGAACGTTGTGATGCTCCGGCGGTGCTAACCATTAATGCGCGTGGGCTGCTAGCAGATCACGACCTTAGCATTCCAGCGAGCCCAAGCCTGTCGTGCGTGAGGGATTTAATACGCGAAGCCGATTTGGCTATCGTAGTTGGTAGTGAGTTAGGCCCCACAGATTTTGATATTTATAACCAAGGCTTGGTGGTCGGTCTGCCGAGAACGGTTCGTATCGATATCGATACGGCCAAAGTCGCACAAAGCGACGATGATATTTATTTGTACGGCCCAGCTGAACAATTGATACCGAAGATGGCCCTAGATGTTGCTCAACGACGGCCGTCTGCTGCCTGGGGCGCGAGTAAAGCTCGCGAGGTAAGAATGGCCGCACGTCAATGCCTGCCACTGGCCTATTTAGGACTGGTAGAGATCGTTGAAGCGATCCGCGACGCTTTGCCTAATTCGATAATCGTTGGCGATTCAACCCAAGCCATTTACGCGGCCAATATGGTCTATGGGCATGATTCGCCGCGCGGTTGGTTTAATTGTTCAGTCGGCTATGGTGCCCTGGGTTATGCAATTCCGGCGGCGATTGGCGCTGCGATAGCCAAGAGTAAGCGGCCAGTCATATGTGTGGTTGGTGACGGCGGAGCGCAGTTTAGCCTAGCCGAACTCAAGGTGGCGGTTGAAGAAAAGCTGCCCGTTCTATTTTTGGTTTGGAACAATGCAGCCTATCAGGAAATAGCGACGGCCATGCAAGAGGCCGATGTTGAAGTGCTCGGTTGTCATCCAGCTCCACCAGATTTTTATCATTTAGCTCAAGCCATGGGGCTAAGTTATCGCTGTGTTAAAGCGCAGGCAGACCCTATTTGTGTGGCATTGACAGGCTGCGCTGCCGCCAAGCAAGGCGGCCCTCATTTGATCGAAGTAAATGCCAAACTGTAAATGCGAATACAAATAGGGGCTTTGCCAAAAGTCTGCGTTTAAGCCAAGGATTACGCCTGAGCCGAAGCTTGCGCTCAGGCCGAAGCTCGCGCCGAGAAAGAGGCTAGCCAGCGATGGACTTGAGTATATTCACAGCGTCTTGAGGTTCTTGGCGTTGGGTGTAATCCGACTCGACAAACGCACTTGCGATTTGCGCTTTTTGATCAACGACAAATGTGGCGGCCAGTGGTAAGTCAAATTGCCCCTCGCCATTGTGAGCCGACAAGTCGATGCCAAAACGTTCATAAATCGGTTTTAACTCTTCAGATAAAGTGAACACGATGCCGAGCTCTCTGGCGTAGGCCGAATCGACATCGCTTAGCACGTCAAAGCCCAATTCGTTTTTTTCCTGAGTGCTTAGAGAGGCATCGGGTAACTCAGGTGTGATCGCAATCAAGTTGCCACCGGCGGATTGTATTTCGCCGAGTGCGGTTTGATAGGCCTTTAGTTCCAAATTGCAATAGGGGCACCAGCCCCCGCGATAAAAAGTAATAATCGCTGGCCCTTTTGCCAAAAAATCGCTTAATCGCCGAGTTTGCTTGCTTTGATTTACTAAGGAAAACTCTGGCAGTTGATCACCAACCTTAGGCGCATTCGCTTCCAGATTTAAGTTGATGACAGATTGTAATGCGTCTCCCATAACGGCACGGATGTCGTCAGGAATGTTTTTGGCTGAGTTTTGTTTGATTTGCTTGAGTTGCTCTTGCAAAGACATAAATAAGTTCTCGTTAAATGGTTTATCTAAAACGCAGTTGCTGAACAATTGATTCGAATAGCGGTTCTCTTTGACTGCTTTTAACAATAGCTATCAACACCTGCTAGACCTAAGATGATAATAGAGGTCGATGAAGTCAGGGTTAGTGGCCATGCTATTCTCAGCGCGATTACGCGAAAATTTGTTTTGTTGGTTTGTTAAGACGAGTGGTTTCGCACCGCGAGTGCTTAGAAAGAAGAGTTCGGCTAAATGATGATAAAAAAAATGGTCAAATACAGTCTCGTTATACTGTTCAGTGTGTTTCTTGGAGTTGGGATATGGCTCTATCATCCTCACGCCGAGCCACCAGCGGCCACAGACTTGAGCGCCGCGGCCAATGCCTATGACGTAGAAGTAATTAGAGACAGTTGGGGAGTGCCTCATATCTATGGTAAGCGCAATGCCGATGTCGCCTTTGCGGTCGCCTACGTGAACGCGCAAGACGATTTAGAGACCATGCTCGAAACCATCGCAGCAACGCGCGGGGTTTTAGCGCGTTACCGAGGTAAGGCGGCGGCAACTACCGATTATTTAGTGGCATGGATGGATGTTCATGGCACGGTGGCTCGGCGCTATGAGCGCGACGTTCCCGCTGATGTAAAGGCTTATGTTAAAGCCTATGCCGACGGTTTGAACGTTTTCGCCAGCCAATACCCCGAAAAAATTTGGCCCGGGCTTGCGCCGTTCACTGAACAAGATGTGATTGCCGGCTTTGTGTTTAAAACTCCCTTTTTCTATGGCTTAGATAAAACGCTGCTAGAGCTATTCGGCGATGAACGCGAAACCCGTATCGCGCTGACACCGAGTGATCAAGCTGCTGCTTGGACGGCAACCAGCGAACCGCAAGCCGAGGTTGGTTCGAATGCAATTGCGGTTGCGCCCCATCGGTCGGGCGATCAGAAAACTCGTTTGCTGATTAACTCGCATCAGCCAATGAGCGGCCCAGTAGCCTGGTGGGAGGCGCATCTAGTGTCGGAGGAGGGCATGAATATGACCGGGGGATTGTTTGCCGCGACACCAATCGTTCTGCATGGTTTTAATCAACATTTAGCATGGGCAAACACGGTCAGCGAACAAGATCTGGTCGACGTGTATCCGCTCAGTGTTAACCCAAGCAATAAATCCCAATATCGGCTTGACGGGCAATGGCTAGACTTTGAAGAGCGCAGCGTCACTATTAAGGTGAAGCTATGGGGGCCGTTTGCGTATCCCGCCAAGCGTAAAGTGCTACACAGCCGCCATGGGCCGGTTATTCAAAGTAAGCATGGAACCTATGCAGTGCGTTATGCCGGCATGGGCGAGATTCGCCAATTTGAGCAATATTATCGGCTCAACCATACGTCCAACTTGGATGAGTTTATGCAGGTAATGAGCATGAATGCCTTGCCGAGTATTAATTATGTTTACGCAGACAAAGATGGTCGTACCGCGCTGATCCATAATGGCCAATACCCCGATCGAAACCCCGCATGGGATTGGAGCGCTGATATGCCTGGCGATACGTCAGCCGTTATTTGGCAAGGCTATCGACCATTCTCGCAAGTCCCGAGGCTGATTGATCCCAAAAGCGGGGTGCTCTATAACGCCAACAATACGGTGTTTATTTCCACCGATGGCGACGACAATTTAAAGCCAGAGGACTTCCCCACGTCGATGGGCCTGCAAACCAATCAAACTAATCGAGCAATGCGCTTGCAAGAATTATTACCTGAATTTTCTGTTATCGGGCGGCAGGAACTCGAGGCGATCAAATTCGACACTCAATACTCGGATCGCTCGAAAGCGGCTAAGGTCGTGAGTACCGTTTTGGCTCACGAATGGAAAGACGAAGACAAATATAAAAGCGCGGTAGCGCATCTAAAAAAGTGGGATAGAAACATGCGCGCCGACAGCCGCACCGCGGCGTTGGGAGGCTTGACGGTGTTACCAAAGGTCACGCAAAAGTACACAGGCATAAAAGCCCCGGCGCCGATTGACGCATTTCGCAACGCCGTTGACTATTTACTAAAACATCATGGGCGGCTTGATGTGCCTTGGGGCGAGGTCAATCGCTTGGTGCGAGGCGACTTTGATTTCCCAGTCGACGGCGGCTCAGATATCTTGCGCGCGATTTATCCAAAAGAATTAGGCGACGACGGCCGGCTTATCGCTAACGCTGGTGATACCTGGATGGCGATTGTTGAATGGGATCAAAACGGTGAGATGTCGGCTGATGTAGTTCATCAATTCGGGAGTTCGTATTCTGACCAATACTCCAAGCACTATAACGATCAGGCCGTCCTGTTTGTACAAAAAAAATGGCGGCCCGCGTTACGAGAGCGAGCTGCCATTGAGTTGGATGCGATATGCCGTTACCGTCTAGGTAAGCATGCGAGCGATGTTGATCTGCAAAGAAAATGCGGGTAGCGAAGGCTTTGTACCGACGGTATTCAGAGTAATCATAAGGGCTGTAAATTACAGCCCTCATGTTTTTGTCGGCGAATAAAACCTATCCCATGGTATCCAATTCGCACGAACATTCCGTGCCAGTACCTGGGTCACTCTCAGTAACATTGCACAATTCAGCGCCCATGTCGTTTGCCTCAAACTCACAAGCCGCTTGGCAATTGTCGGCGTTTGCACGATTACCTGCTAGCGGGCCACCAAGCGTTGTATCGGTGGTACACATTTCAGCCGCGGGTGTCGTAGTAGGCGCTGGAGTCGTTGTCGGAGCAGCCGTTGTGGTTGGATCGTCATCCGGCATCGACGTTTGCGCATGCGCTGGAAGGGCAACAGCGTTCAGCACCGGTTTACTCCATACTGGAGTGAGTAGACCCGCGGCACTCAAGCCGAGTAAGCGCCGACGTAGTTTGTCGCGTTTTATCGGTGACACATCATGTTTACTTGTCTTCATAATATCCTCGTTCATTATGCGGCCCGCCTAACTGTCTGAATCGTCAAGTAACAATAGCTGAATGATCGACGGTATCGTATTAATACGACGGTCAACCGAGTCAGGTACATTGTTTTGATTGTTGTCGGTATCGGCAACCCCAGGGTTTGACCCAAACTCAAACTCTTCAAAGTTTGTGAATCCGTCACGGTCTAGATCGCCATCACGATCCAGCGAATTACGCGGGTTCAGCCCATTGGCGGTTTCAAAATCGTTGGGCATACCGTCGCCATCAATGTCGTCGTCGCACACGTCGCCTATGCCGTCGCCTTCAAAATCCATTTGATCGGGGTTGGGGTTCACAATGCAATTGTCTTCGTCGTTTGGTACGCCATCAAAGTCGTTATCCGTGACTTCGATCGCACCGGCGTCAAATAAATCGCCTTGCGGGCGTTCAAAACCTCGCTGATCCACCAAGGTACCTTGCTCGGGGCCTTCGCCATCAAATTCCAAGAAGACGCTGGGAAAGAGTTCGGTTTCGGCGCGCGCATCAACCGCAACGCTGCCTTGCAATAAATCGTGTGATAAACCGCAAGTTGGGCCTTCAATTCCTAATTGTGGTTCAACGCAGCCATTGTCTGTGAGAAGCCCAAGATTAATGCTGTCCGACAAAGTGATACCCGACCCCAAAGCACAGCTTTCGTTGTCGGTGAAGTTTCCTGCAGCAAAATCAATTGAAGAAGGGTTAGCGCAGGCAATGCCTGAATCGCCGCTAATGATGCTGTCATAGACCTCCAGCTGACTCCTAGGCACGCCTGGGCCTCCAAGATTATTGTCGAAACCTGGCAGCTGCCCCGAGAATAACGCGGAGCCTACGGTAGGAAAAGATTCTCGAGGTATCTCTCCATCGTCAATAGCGATGTTTGCAATGTCGCTTGCGCCTTTGCCTTGTGGCCCAGTATCTAAGAGAAACCCTAATACCGACGAGCTATTGTTAGCTACTGTTATGTTATTGGTCTCGGCAAAACCAAAATTGGCTAGGCCGCCGCCAACACCGAAGAAGGTGCCACTACCGGGAACCGGATCGCCTATTGAACCAAAACCGATTACGTCCTCAATTGGTTGAATGTAGGTCGCCGAATTCGCGCTAATCGTCGTATTCTGCATGCCTAAAAAGCCAACATTCATTAGGGCTCCGCCCGAGCCATTGATTCGAAACCCAGCGCTTGGGACGCCGTCAACGGGCTCGCCGAATGGGCTCTGTTCAGGTATTGGTTCCGCGAATGGACTATCTAATTCAAATAGGGCTGTGTTGCCGCTGAACGAACTCTGATCCATCGAGATCTCGCCGCCGTTGAGGATGGCACCACCATTACCGCCAACCCTGCCAAACGTCATGGTCGCTGAATTTTCTATAAAGCTGGTGTTGCGAATAACCATAAATGTGCCAGCATTGAAAATTGCGCCGCCCTCGCCTTGGCCGATGATTTCCCCTTCAAATGGTGTTCCAGAAGAGGTATCTCTTTCATCAAAAGGTCGAGCAAAAACCGAGCTTTCGAAGTCGGCGCGTGCTGAGTTGCCAACGAATTGAGAATCACTGATTCGAAAAAACGTACGGCCGTTTCGGTTATTGGAACTGATCGCCCCACCGTTTACGGCTCGATTATTGGTGAATAATGAGCTTTGAATGAATACATCACCAAAGTTCGCTGCGATCGCCCCACCACTGCCAAAATTAGCCGACCCGTCTGGAATGCCGATAAAACCAAAACTTTGATCGTTTAATACTTGGTTATCGTTCGCCGATGCCAACACTATATCGAATTGACCACTGAGAAAATCGGGTGTGCTGACTTGATTATCATCAAAGGTGACCTCATTTAGAGTAAGCTCGGCAAAGGAGCTAAAGCGCCCTTGCGCGGTGTCTTGTGGCTCGGCAAGGCTATTCACCAAAAAACCTTCGGGATCACCAACCAAAATAGATCCGCCGTTGATAAAGCCCGCGCCGCCGGTCAGGGTCACCTGACTCATCGTCACTTCGGCATTTCTACCTACATTCAGATGGCGCCCAGAACCGACGCTGTCAATCGTAAACTCTTCACCACTGATTACTAAATTCGGCCGTTCTAAATCTGGGTTTTCAGGGTTACGAGTGTCGCTGGCTCTGTTAAACGCAACTGGGCCTACTCCGGGCAATTCAAAATCTTGCTCAATTTGCGTAAAAGTCGTTCCCTGTTCTGATTCGTTGTAGCAGGCAACCGCGGCATGAAATTCATAGCTATCGCCGACAAAGAGAGGGCTTGTGGCGCAATCGAGAATCGGGCGTTCGAATGCACCGACATCAGGCAAACCAGCCGTTGAACGTAATAGCTCGCGCTGATCCACGGTTTCTGCGCCGGTACCAAAACCGGTGTTAATAGCGATGCTGTCTTCCTGCAGCGCCAGAGTGCTGACACAACGACTACCAAAAACACCATCTATGGGCGTTACGCAGCCATTGTCCAAGGGGAAATCTTGCAGTCTTAGCTCGTCTTCAGAGACAACATTGTTCTCAGCAACACCGCACGAAGCGTCAGTGGCAAAGCTGTTTTGAGACGTGGTTGAGAGGCTAGAAATGAAACACAATGGTTGAGAACCGCTTCCCGAATAAATATTGTTTTGCAGAGTCACCGTAGTCGAAGGGCCACCAACTTGGGCCGTATCAACTTGGTCGTCATTCACCACTCCTGTGGCAATAGACAGTGTCGATGACGGGCTCGCTCCAAACGTCAACCTGCTTTGGGTTTCGGTTTTAAACTCAAACACAACATTGGCTCGATTCTGGCTGAACGTATTATGGTTCAATAGAACGGTGTAGGCTTCGCTGCCATTTTGAGCCGAATCCGACGTGGGCAAGTCTGGAGAAACGATGCCCACATTGGCGTAAGACACAGCACCACCGACGGTGGAAGAGTTGGCGAAAAAAGTATTGTTTTGCAGCTCGAGATCACTTTCAGCATGGATCGCACCGCCGTAACCCTGGCTGTTGCTACTCGTACGGTTAAAAGTAAAACTACTTCGATTGACGGTCAGAGACCCTCTAGACTGCCGGACTGCGCCACCAAAGTTATCTGAGGTATTGTTGGCAAATTCGGTATTTGTAATGACAGTCCATTCATCGGTTTGCGCATTGATCGCGCCACCTTCGTCGGATCGGTTGGCAAAGAAAAACGAGTCAGCAATTTCAAGTTCGCCTCGCGAGTCGATGGCGCCGCCGCCATCGTTGGACTGGTTGCCGACAAACGAGCTGCCTTGCACAAGTAGCCTGCCTCTACTGAACACAGCGCCGCCTTGTTCGGCACCTCGAATCCCCGAAAAACTGCTAGAAACGAGCGTCAGTTGTGTGCCCTCGCTAACAAAAATAGCGCCACCATAGTCGTCAGGAATGAAGGGCAACTCCACCACAAGTGCCGATTCTGCTGCGGACTTAGTATTATTTGCAACGATAGGTCGGATTAGTCGATTCCGACTACTAAAGCCAAGATTACGAATCGTGACCGTAAGGGCGGCGGGTTCGGCCATGCCGTCAATCAATTCTCGAGTATCGTCTTGTGGAGGTTCCTGTTCCATTTCTTCGCCAATGACAAAATGTCGATTTCCAAAGGTTTGAATCACCACGTTGCGATCTTCGCCACCATCGATGGTAATGCTCTTATCGATAAAAATTTGGCGGTTTAAGACAATCGGCTGCAATGGATTGGCAAGATCAAAAACGATGGTGTCGCCGTCTTCGGCACTCTCAATCGCCGAAGGCAAGGAGCCCATTCCATCGCCAAAGGGTTGAGTTACCGTGAAAGTCTCGGCGTTGGCAATCGAGCTGAAAGCGAATAGAAGGGCACTGCATGAGGCCACCAACCAGCCTCGTGTGAAGATAGAAATCATTGTTATACCACCCGTTATTGTGAGTCTTAGGCTTAGTAAGCCTATATATCCGCTTACCATAATAACCTTAACTCAGGCGGCGCTTCATCAGACCAAAGTCCAATAACAGGACTTTAGTCTAATAGTAAAACAATGCAAATTACGGTGTTTGGGGCGCTTTATCCATTTGCTAGCTGAGCTTGCTAACAACCTTTATCTCGTTTTCGAGTGTCCTGTGGACGGGGCAGCGATCGGCTATTTCAAGCATTCTTTGGCGCTGCGCGTCTTCTAGGTCTCCTTGAATATTGATGAGGCGCGTCAGGACATCTATTTTACCGTCAGTTTTCTCGCAATCTTCGCAATCCGAAGCATGAATCCGTGAGTGCTGCACATCCACTTTGACTGAATCGACATTCAGCTTTTTGTGGCGAGCGTACATATTCAGTGTCATCGCGGTACAGGTGCCCAGTGCGGCCCCCAAAAAATCATAGGGCGTTGGGCCTAAATCTTTGCCGCCATAGCTCTTGGGTTCGTCGGCAATAAAGTGATGGCGCCCGGCTTGAACAGCGGTTAAAAAGCCATTGTTGGTTGCTGCCTCACTCACTACGCCGTCGACCGAGTCTTCGGTTTCTCTAAAATCAATGTATTTTAGGCACCAAGCCGATAACACATCAGCGGCGTATTGGGCGTCTTCGGTTTTCTGTAATAGGTGATCGGCATCGTCAAGCGTCACAAAGCTCTTGGGGTGCAAGGCTCGCGAGAAAATTTTAGCGGCTTCGTCGATTGATACCGTGTCGTCAATCGGAGAATGCATCACCATAAGGGCTTTGCGCAGTTTTCGATAATCAATCGATTGGCTTTGAACGTCGCTGACAAAGCTTTGCTTGAAAGTAAAAGGGCGCCCAGCCAATTCGACTTCGGCCTCGCCGTCGTTCTCGAGCTTTGTCAGGTGAGCCTCAAGCAGATGCAATATGTGTTCAGGCTCAGAAGGCGAGCCGATGCTGGCAACCGCTTTGGCTGACTCGATTTTTTGAGACGCCGCTAAGATTGCGGTACCGCCTAAAGAGTGGCCTACTAGTAACTGCGGTGGCGCGTAATTCTGTTCAAGGAAGTTGGCTGCGTCGATTAAGTCGTCAACATTGGTCGAGAAATTGCTGTCGGAAAATGCGCCTTTGCTGCCGCCTAGGCCAGTAAAGTCGAAACGCATGGTGGCGATGCCATGCTGAGCCAGCGTCTCGCAAATAATAACGGCAGCTTTGATGCTCTTAGTGCACGTAAAACAATGCGCAAACAAGGCAAAGGCTTTAGGCTCTCCAATATTCGGTTGGTGTAAAACGCCTGAAAGTTGTACGTTTTGTCGATTGGTAAAGCGTAGGTTAGTGTGCATGGCCATTCAGTTTTTATGGTGACGAGGTTGATATAGTATGACGAGATTGATTGAGACCGCCATCTTGGCTGGTCGCTTACGAACAAAATTACTTCTTACCACGATTCTCGTAAATCATGTTTAACCCGCTTTCTGCTGAGTTTACCCGCGACCCACATGCAATGTATCGTGCTTTAAGAGCCGATCCAAAGCCAGTTTACTCACCAAAATTTAAGTTGTGGTTTTTATCTCGATACGATCATGTGTCAACGATTGCCTTGCATCCTAGTTCGGTAAGAAGCCTGGAGGGCTTGATTCCTCAAGCCGAGTTGAGGCAGCGCCAGCGCGATGCCAACTGGCACAATATGCCCTATCATGAGCGAGTCGTGCAATTTAGTTTGCTCGACAGCGATGGCCAAACCCATCGGCGGCTCCGGGGTTTGGTGTTTGCCGAGCTAACTCACAAAAAAATGTCGACTCTGCTGCCCGCCTTAGATGCCTTTGTTGATCACTTGCTTGGAGGTCTGGCCGAGATCGGCGAATTTGATTTTGTCGGCGATTTTGCTCAACACATTCCCGGGTTTGTGATTGGTGAGTTACTCGGTATCCCTCTCGCGGATCGGCCGCAGTTACGGCGTTGGTCCGAAGACATCGTCCAATATTTTGACCTTGATCGAAGCGACGCTAAAAAACAGGTCGCCGAATCGGCCAGCGAATCGTTTTATCATTATATTTGCGACCTGCTAAAAGAGAGCCATCATTCGAATTTACTCTCGGTAATGCATCAGGATTTCATTGATGGCAAATACAGTCTGGATGAATTGATCTCAACGGTGATGTTGATATTAATGGCTGGGCACGGCTCGTCTATCGATATGCTCGGCAACACAATGCACCTTTTGTTGCAAAACCCAGACGCCTTGGCTCGCTTGCACAATCAACAAGGGTTTGACGATACAGCAATGCAAGAGTGTTTTCGGCTTGAACCACCGTTGCCGTTTTTTCATCGGCACATCATCGACGATGTGGAATTGGCTGGCCAAACGTTTCCAGCAGGTACGACCTTTGGTTTGTTGTACGCGTCTGCCAATCGAGACGACGCCGTGTTCGAGAACCCCGATCAATTGATCTTAGATCGCCATCCCAATCGACATTTGGCTTTCGGCAGAGGCGCGCATTTGTGTTTGGGTAACCACTTGGCTCGCCTAAGCATTGCTCGGGTTTTTGCGAAACTGTTTTCACGTTTCCGCCATTTTGAGTTACTTGAAGAACCGGTCCAATATCGCCCCGGCTTGTCAGTGCGCGGGCCGTTGGGCTTGTCCGTTCGTTTCACTTAGGCCTATAGCTTAACCGCAGGCGAGTTAATGACAGTATCCTTTACCGAACTCAGCGAGCAATTCAACGAATTGGGTTGGTGCCGTTTTCCGGCCGACACACCAATATTGAGTTGGGTAGACTCGATCAGGCGCGAGGCAGAATCCTGTCTCAGTGACCCCGCTTTAGCGCACTGGTGGCGCTATCAACACACTTGGTTTGTTGGCGTAAATTGTTTAGCCAATGACGATAGGGGCCGAGTGAATAAGGGCCCAGGGTTGGCTGGCGCTGCGGTTAACTTTATAGAGCAAACCTTGGGCTCTACGCTGCAACTCGATCAAGGGCAAATTTCAGCGATTATGCCCGGCTACCCTCGGGCCGACCCAGATCAAACTGAAGCGAGCTTCCGGTATCGCTTAAAGCGAGAGGCCGCGCACGTCGATGGGCTCTTGTTAGAAGACGGCGAGCGCTATGCCCGCGAATATCATGCTTATATCTTGGCGATAGGCTTACACGATGTGGAATCTGGTGCCTCTCCTTTTGTGGTTTGGAATGGCTCGCATAAGCTCATTCATCGCAGTTTGCGCTCGGAGTTAGACGCCTATCCCGAACATCAGTGGCCAAGTATTCCGATCGGCGACGTTTATAAACAGGCGCGGCGAAGCGCGTTTGATGAATGTCAACGGGTAGAGCTGAGTTTGAACGCCGGTGAGGCGGTATTAGTCCATCGTTTAATGTTGCACGGCACGGCTGCTTGGCAATCGGATCAAAGAGGTGCCCGTGTGCTGTGTTTTTTTCGCCCGCAAACGTTGTTGCCACAAGCTTGGCTTAGTCTGTAAAGGATTGCTCTGTAAAGGAAGACAGCTTAGGCGGTGCAGGGCGCTGGCCTATGAGTCGGCAGGTTTCTAATTGTTCCTGTCGTTGTGCTTTGGCCTCCGCGTGTTCGTGGCCTTGGTTGTAAAACACCAGAACGTCGTCGCAATATTGAATGCGTTCAAATCCGGCCATAAAAAATAGTGGCCGTGCTAAAACGGCATCCGATGCGGCTTCTAGCCAACGGCCATTATTGTCTTTGAAGCACGCATAGTTTGGATCAAATAAACTCAAGCTTTGCATCAAGCCAGCTCGGTGTGAAATCGGATGAATGGGGAAGCGCATTTGATTGAGCTTGAGTTCAAGATCTAAATCGGCTTGATTGGCATAAGGCTGGGCATGACCAAGCTCCCCATGCTGACTCACGTACTGCCCATAGCTTAGCCAGCAATCCGTTTCTTGATACAGGCTGGCTAACCGCAGCAGGCTGGAATCACTCGCCAACTGATCGTCGCCATCTAGATACATTACGACGTCGTTTGGCTCACACTCTAGAATAAAATTAAGCCGATTCCGTAAGGCTCCTTGGCGAGTGTCATTGAGCTGGTATCGAATCCTAGGGTCACTATCAGTGAACAGTGATCGGGCGTCATCTGTTGACGCATCATCAATGAAATGCGCAGTGAAGTTTGAGTAAGACTGTTGGCGTATCGATGCCAGGCAAATCGGCAACCAAGAGGCGGCATTACGAAATGGAACTACAACTCGAATCCTTGGCGCTTGCGCGGGCGTGCTTGTGCGCTTCTTATTTGTGTGTCGCCTACGCTTGTTACTTGGTGACTGCCTGTTAGTTGGTGAATGAAGTGCGCTATGCTTTTTTTGATTAATGGATTGCAAAACGGGCTTACGCAAAGCCAATAGTAAATCGCGTTTTCTGCGCTCCAATTTTGGGTAGCGCAAGGCTTTACGCGAAGATTGAAGCAAGCCGACCTCGTTGGCCGAGGCGACGCAGATTAAAGCGTGTTCAAACCAACGCAAGCTGTCGTAATAGACGTCGAATAGCCCGAGCTGCTCACGCTCAGGTTTGCTATTGCGTATTGCGTAGTCAATGTGCTCTTTGGCTTGGTTCAATTGTTGTTCGCTGCGATACAGCCGCGCTAAATCAACCCAAGGTTCAAGGCGCCATGGACGAATTTGTGTTGCCCGGGTATAAGACGAAATGCACTTTTCAATATAGATCGGCTTATCCTCAGCGGCACATTGTTGGGCTTGACGTTCAGCGAGTTTCCCCAGCGAATAGTGAGCGAACCAGCGTTGCTCTTCGACTAAGGATGTGTTGTGTATTGGCTCTTGATTCTTGTCTGAGAGTTCCAAAAACAGGTTGAATCCATCTATTGCCGCGCGCAAGCGGCTATTTTCAAAGTGCTGCTTAGCTTGGTCGAAGGTATCTTGAATGGAAGGTGAGATGGTCACGCTGGTGCTTTTTATATTTGCTTCGTAGAGGCTGATCTTATAACGCTATATTTTACTGAACGATTTAGCTTCGCGGTTTAACGGCAGGGCTTGACAAGTAAGGCGTAACACCATTACATCAGCTTTATTTTTTGATGGTATCGTAATTAGCACTAATTTCGTAATCCAGTGTAATGCGAACAATGCCACAAACTCTAAATGTATCTATAGCGCAAATAGCCCCGGTTTGGCTTGATAAAGCCGCCACTACAGAGAAAATTGTGTACGCGGTCAACACCGCTGCCGATCAAGGCGGGCAGCTTGTGGTGTTTGGCGAGAGCCTATTACCGGGATACCCGTTTTGGCTAGAATTGACCGGCGGTGCCGAATTCAATTCCACTAAGCAGAAACAAATGCATGCCCATTATCTGCGTAATGCCATTGTAATCGACGAGGGCGATTTGCAAGCCATCCAAGAGGTCTGTGCCCAGCGCCAAATAGCGTGTTATTTAGGTACGATCGAACGAGCGCCAGACCGCGGAGGTAAATGCCTCTATTGCTCCTTGGTTTATATTGACGCGCAAGGCCAAATCGCTTCGGTGCATCGTAAACTGATGCCAACTTACGAAGAGCGGCTTACTTGGTCGCCCGGAGATGGGCATGGTTTACAGGTACATTCTTTGCCTCCGTTTACGGTTGGTGGTTTGAACTGTTGGGAAAATTGGATGCCTCTCGCGCGTGCGGCTCTGTACGCGCAAGGCGAAGATTTACACATTGCTGTGTGGCCCGGCGGTGAGCACAATACCCACGATCTAACGCGCGTTATCGCCAAGGAAGCGCGATCTTTTGTGATGTCGGTCTCGGGCTTAATGCGTGCTCAAGACTTCCCCGCGGATACGCCGTTAATCGAAGAAATACTCGCGCACGATAAGCCTTTCTATGCCAATGGCGGTTCTTGTTTGGCCGCGCCAGATGGTCGTTGGTTAATCGAACCAATTGTTGGGGAGGAGCGCATACAAACAGTGGAAATCGACTTTAATGAGGTCTTACAAGAGCGGCAAAATTTCGACCCCAGCGGCCATTATTCCCGGCCTGACGTTACTAAGCTCACAGTAGACCGCCGCCGCCAATCGGTTGCTCAGTTTTTGGATGATTGATCGCATTTTTGTTTCGCAAAACTTTTATTTCGCAAAACTTTTATTTTGCGAAACTTTTATTTTGCGAAACTAGGCCTCGCGTTACACTACTGCCGTTGTATCCCAACATAACTACCTAACTATGTCGACTAAACTCCGTCACGATTGGACGCGTGATGAGGTGCTGGCCTTATTTGATCAGCCCCTTAACGATTTATTATTCCAAGCACACAGCCTGCACCGAGAATTCCACCAGCCCAATTCGGTTCAAGTAAGCCGTTTGTTGTCGATAAAAACCGGGCGTTGCCCCGAAGATTGCGCCTATTGCCCGCAAAGCATTCGCTTTAAAACGGGGTTAAAAGAAGAGGCATTGATGCAAGTTAGCGAGGTGTTAGAGCAAGCCAAATCTGCCAAAGAATCTGGCGCTAGCCGATTTTGTATGGGCGCGGCGTGGCGCAGCCCTAAAGACAAAGACTTGCCGACACTGGTCGCAATGATCGAAGGTGTGCGGGAGTTGGGTTTAGAAACGTGCATGACGCTGGGTATGCTCAACGACGAGCAGGCCAAGGTCTTAGCTGAGGCGGGCTTAGATTACTATAACCACAATTTGGACACCTCAGAAGACTATTACCAAGACATTATCTCAACCCGAACTTACGATGACCGCCTGCAAACACTTGAGTGTGTGCAAAACGCTAACATCAAAGTATGTAGCGGCGGTATCTTAGGCATGGGCGAAGACAAAGTAGATCGTGCTGGGCTGTTGATGCAATTGGCGAACTTACAGCGACATCCTGAATCCGTGCCCATAAATCAGTTGGTGCGGGTAGCGGGGACACCGCTAGAAAAAGCTCGTGATCTAGACCCAATCGACTTTGTTCGTTGTATCGCAGTTGCTCGAATCATGATGCCAGCGTCAACCGTTCGATTGTCAGCTGGCCGCGAACAAATGAGTGACGAGACGCAGGCATTGGCTTTTTTTGCTGGCGCGAATTCGATCTTCTATGGCGAACGACTGCTCACTACCGACAACCCTGTTGAATCTCAAGATCAAGCCTTGATGAGCAAATTGGGCCTTGCGACCTGTTAGGCAGGCGGCTGATTAATATCTTTGTGATCCACGTAATCAGCTGCCGCAATGGTCGCTGATTCCTCGGCGGCAATCGAATGCCAAAATTTACGCGTGAAATATAGGTGATCACCGGTCTATTAGGTAACACAGCCAAAAACATCAGCGCTATCGTGCGCTTGCTCGCTAATGAAATACCTCTTTTTGCCCACGTTTGCACTCCTCGTTAGCATCGTCTTCCCTTTCGCTCAACACCATCAAATAGGTGCCACTCATGAAGCACTGCTGCCGTCTTGGGGCAGCGAATCGTTCTCCCTGATTTCCGACGCGAATGCCCAAGAGCAGGAACAAGACCAAGCCCTAGAGCCTGATGCCGAAGAGCTTAATCCCAAGTTAAACAGCGAGGCTCAAACAGGTGAGATGACGTTCGAGCGAATGGCGGAACTGATTTTACAGCTTGATGAACAAGCAAAAAGAGAAGGCAATTTAGTCGAGTTTACTTTTGCCGGCCGCACAATTGTGTTGATCGCGGCTCCGCAGGCCAACCGCATGCGCTTAGTGTCAGGCATCACCGAGGCTCAGTCGCTCACTGATGATCAAATTTTGGCCACGCTTGTTTCAAATTATCATCTTGCCCTGGACGCTCGCTATGCGATTGGAAACGGTGTTTTATTCTCGGTCTTTGTGCATCCATTGGCCGAGTTAGACGAATCTCAATTGCTCTCCGGGATTCGCCAAGTCGCAAGCTTGGCGTCTACGTTTGGCACGACCTATTCAAGCGGTGAGCTTAGTTTTGGCGTGGGGCAACAAGAAGAGCGAGTAGACATCTAATTTTTTGCCCTAAAAGAAAATCCAGTAAACGATTAATGCGAATAAGCCGTACTTAGTCGTTTTATACAGCGGCTTATTCCATTTTTTTAAACGACGAGATAAGACCCTAATACCGTAGGCTTTCTCAAATATCTGATTGATTACGCCAACCTTTTCGCCAGTTTCATTTTGAGTTGCCGACGCTTTTAGCAAATTATCGCTAACCCAGTGACTCATGGCGTTGGCCCAGGCGTAGCGCAGCGGCCGATGGACATCTGCAAACAAAATAATCCGAGTTTGATCCGTGTTGTTGTGTGCTTCGTGGATAAAAGTCTCGTCGAATAGCACGTCTTCACCGTCGCGCCAGCTGTGCACTTGGTCATCTACTTTTATATAGCAATCATCGTCGTTAGGCGTTACCAAGCCTAAGTGATATCGCAAAGCGCCGGGATATGGATCACGATGTGGCGTTAATACGCCGCCCGGTGGCAAGCTGGCGAACATCGCCGCTTTAACGCTGGGCGCTTGCTTTAAAAGTTCCACGGTATTTGGGCAGCGCTGCGCCGCCGATGGCAGATTGTCGTCGTACCATTTCAAGTAAAAACGCGTCCAACCAGACCTAAAAAAAGAATTAAAGCCAGCGTCGTTGAGCGTGTCAGACGCCTTTATTTGGCCGTCATCAGCCAAGGCCAAGGCTTCGTCGCGGATGGTTTGCCAATGACTTTTGAGAAACCTAAGATCATCGATTTGTTGAGAATCATGGATCGCTTGATTTGGAAACAAGCTCACGCGATTAATAAAAAAATTGTACGGAGAAATATAATTGGTATGGGTCAAAATTTGACGCGACCATGGAAATCGAACCTTGCCGCGATAATGCATGTCCGCAATTGCGACCGCGTATAAAACAAAAATGAAAATACCTATAGTCATGACTAACTAAATCGTTGGCTCCTGAATGTGAGTTTAACAAATCCAGTTAATAAATTAAGCTTAGGACTCAATACTGAGTGCGGGCGCATAATCAATAAAATCTCTTAATGTTCTAAAGACAGGTTTACATCATCATTGCTGGCAAGTGGTAAATTGAAGTCTTCGATTTAGTTTCTAGGGCTTAGAGTTACCGCGTTGCCATGGTCACGCGAGTATCTACCAGAGGTATGTTTATGCGAAGACGCCGATTTATGCTATCCACTGTAGGATTGTGTCTATTACCCACTATGTCGGTTGCCAAGCGTTCTGCTTGGTCCACGGCTGCTTCACTGCCCATCAACGTTCAAGAGCTTTATCCGTGTGCACACCGGGGCCGCCTTTTTGTGGCCGGTGGTATAGCGGCTCGCCTTGGTGTTCCGTATTTCACTGACCGCTGTTTTAGTTATGATCCCGAGCAAGATAAGTGGCGCGAGGAGCCAAGCTTACCTGAGTCGCTGCATCACGCGGCCTTGGTCAGCGATGGCGAAAATTTGTTTTGCATCGGCGGTTTCAATGGAAGCATCGGCCGTATTTGGAATATGCGAGCCGACATTTATGTGTTGCGATCCGATAAATGGGCCAAAGTCGGAGAGCTACCCAAGCCGCAGGCAGAGGGCGTATTGAGCCTCGCGCCAAACGGTCGACTCCACTTGGTCAGTGGCCAATCACCGATAGGGCAAGCGAATAGCGACCGGCAAGACCATCGCGAAGTCGACACTCATTTAAGTTGGAAGTTTGGCGAGGCAAACTGGCAAACAGAAGCCTCAATTCCAACCCCTCGTAATAGCGCCACCGGGGGATGGATAGGTGACGACTTGATTATTGCTGGTGGGCGTACAGCCAAGGGTAATTTAAACACAACTGAAATTTACAACTTGGCGAGCCGAAGCTGGCGCACTGCAAAACCATTGCCGACCCCGCAAGCGGGCACCGCCAGTGTTGTTATTAATGGTAGCTTGGTCGTTTTTGGTGGGGAGATATTTGTTCCCAAATCTGCAGTGTTTGCAAATGTTTGGCGCTACGAAATCGAACCCGATGACTGGACAGCACTGCCGGATATGCCAACCCCGCGGCATGGTATCGGTGCGGTACGTTTTGGCCAAAACGCCTACGTGATTGGTGGGGCTACCAAACCCGGTGGGCGCGGTACCAGCAATTTGAATGAGGTGTTTGATTTGTCGCTTCTTTCTAGCTAAACGCTCACAAATTCTAGCTAAAAGCTCACAAATTAACTAAACCAGCTTTGCTGCTTCTTCTACAACGATGGCATGACGCAAAGCAAGCGCCGCTTGGTCGCGATCGTAACCGCCACCGATGACGGTCGCTATCGGAATCTGCCGCTCTCTCAGCGTAGTCAAGACATAGCGATCACGTTCTCGTATTCCAGCAAGGCTGACATCCAGTAACCCTAAGGGATCATCTTTGTAAACGTCGACCCCGGCGTCATAAAGTACAAGATCAGCTTGGCTCTGCGCCAAAGCAGTGTCTAAGGCGTCGGCGACTTGTTGAAGATAGGCCTCATCACTTAAGCCTTTGGGTAAGTCGATATCTAAGTCACTTTGTTGTTTGCGCGCCGGGAAGTTTTTCTCACAATGTATCGAGCAGGTATATGCATTTGCTTCGTCGGCTAATATTGCCGCGGTTCCATCTCCTTGATGCACATCACAATCGAAAATCAAAACGCGTTGAGCTTTACCCGTTTTGAGTAAGCTCAGCGCCGTAATGGCAAGATCGTTTAGCACACAATAACCTGAGCCAAAGTTATAATGCGCATGATGCGTGCCACCGGCTAAGTGGCAGGCGATGCCATCTCTTAGTGCCAAGTGGGCGGTTAACAGAGTGCCGTTCGGCGAAATCAACGTGCGATTAACCAAGCCTTGCGACCATGGCAAGCCTAGTCGGCGCAGCGCTTTTGGCGACAGCTCGCCGCTCACGAAATCCTTGATATAGGCAGGGCAATGCGCTAATTCAAGAAGGTCCTTGCGAGCCTGCCCCGGTCGCAAGCAAGCTTGCGCTTGAATGTGTTGAGAGTTGCATAAATAGTCGTATAACAAACGAAACTTTTGCATCGGAAAGCGATGCGCCGTTGGGAATTGATAACTGTAGTAAGGGCTTGATACCGTGGCAAGCATAGGGCGCAGTGGTTTGGCTAAGTTGTTGATGGCTAAGTTGTTGATGTTTTAACGGTACTCGTGGTGATGCCTGTCGCTACGTTGACCAATCTGTATACCCAGATACTCAGATCGTTCCATCGGCTGAGACCGTGGCTACTGGTTTACAGCTCACCAAGATCAATAGAGCGAGGACGGTCAACACTGCGCCGATCGCGAAAGGTGCACCAGGGAAGTAAAACGCGGCATTTTCAGCGGTATAAAAAGCGAGCGCATTATTATACAAAAGTGGCGCAAACAAGGCGCCTAGTGCTGCCATACTGGCATTAAAGCCTTGCAATTCGCCTTGTGCGTTCGCGGGGATGCGTCTCGACATCATCGAATTAATGCTGGGCATAACCATGCTTTGTAACCCAATGACGGCGCAAAGTAAAAGAGCGATGGCGGGCAGAGTATTTAAGCTGTATACGATCATTCCTAGCAAGCCAACGGCCATACCAAAGATGGCGGTATGACGTTCGCCAAATCGGTTTACGAACCGCCCTAGTAGCTGCGCTTGAACCAAGGCCATTGACAAGCCAACCAAGGTTAATGATACGCCCACCATTTTAGCATCCCAACCGTAGACGATAGGAGCAAAGTAACCCCAAGTCATCGGATAAATGTTGGCGCAAACAACCCAAACAAAATACACCAAGGAAATTCGCAGAACGCCCGTATGTTGGCGCAAGCTTTTAAGCGCGCCAAACGGGTTTGCGCGATTAAAATTAAATGGGCGCCTTGCGTCTTCGGGCATGGTTTCTGGAAAGGCGATCAGCCCGTAAATAAATGTAATAAAGGCCAAACCAGCGGCGACAAAAAATGGTGCGCGAGTTCCCCATTCGCCTAAAAAGCCGCCAATGGCTGGGCCAACGATAAAACCAATTCCGAAGGCTGCGCCAACCAATCCAAAGCTTCTTGCGCGATCTTCTGAAGACGAAATGTCAGCCATGACCGCATTGGCAGGGCCAAACACAGCACCTAATGCTCCAGCGATCCCCCTGCCGATGAAAAGCCAGAGAATACTCGGCGCTAACCCCATTAATATAAAATCGACTCCGTAGCCAAATAAAGACAGTAAAAACACTGGGCGTCGGCCGAAACGGTCGCTTAGATTGCCAACGATGGGGCCCATCAAAAACTGACAAACAGCGTATATGGCGGCGATCCATCCACCGATGTAAGCCGCTTGTGAAAGGCTGACTTGCTCGAGCTCTACAATCAACTGCGGCAATACCGGCATAATGATGCCAAAGCCCACCGAATATGAGAACACAGTCAATATCACAAACCGTTTGGCGTTGTTTTTATCTCGTTCCTGCATTGTCGGTTTGTGGCGATTTTAAGCTTTGCGGTTTGCAAGCATAGCACTGGCAGAGCCCGGGCCTGTGCAGGAATTTACTTGTTTACGGCACATCTATGCCAACAATGATCGTTTGAGGTTGAGTTATTCACCATGGTGGTTTATTTTTGCTTTGGGGGGCATCAATTAGGCTCAAATATTAATCCACCGCAAGTTTTAGGCAAGTTTTAGGTAGTACGGGGGAATCATGAAATTTTTATTCGCGACAGGGTTTGCGCTGTCATTGTTATCGACCACGGTTTTTCCTGAGTCAGCAAAAGCTACGGGGCCAATACAGCCCGTTTATTCTCTGAAGAATCTTGGCGAGACCGTTGTTAACGGTGAGGCCTTCAAGAAATTGGAAGTGCGTTGCAATACCCACGACCAGCTTCGCTATATCCATCGAAACCAAGGCTCTGAAGAATGGTGCGCTTATGGCCTTGGCGACAAATGTTCAGATGATCGTATTGAGGCCGCAGGGTTCGCTTGTTTGATGAGCAGCAACGAGGTCGCCGCGTTAAGTCGCGAAGCGCCGGCTCCGCTGGTGGTTGACCCAGACTTAAAGCAACGTCTTGAGCAACGAAAAAAGCTGGAAGACGAGCTCTATGCGCTGGAACAAAAGCGTATTGAAATTCGTCAGCGCCAGTTGGAGTTGCGAAAACGCGAGGTTGAGCTCAGCGCAAAATTAGAGCAAGGTTAGCGTTTAAAAATCCTGCCAAGGGGCTAAAGGGTCTAGCTAAAAGGTTTAAGAGTCGGACAAAAACTAAGCGCTGGACAAAAACTAAGAGCCGGACAAAAAAAAAGCAAACAGCAGAATTAACTACTGTTTGCAAAAGGTAAGAGTGAGAAAATGATGAGAGGCACTGTTGCGAAGTGCCAAACTCTCATCGGTCATTAAAGCGGATAAGGGTGATCCGCTAAAATTTTGCCTACCCCGTTTATCACGCGGTATAAACTCCACAACCAGGTTGCAAGTAAAATGACGTAGCCGATTGCGGCGACAATCAAAATCCAGCCCACGACAGTCCACAATAAGCCCCACCAGAAAACGCGAATTGCATTGGTGTAGTGGCTGTGGTAAATCGTGCCCAAGGCGCTTCGCCGTTTGATCATCGCCCAAACCGCTCCGACTAGAATCGGAATTGCAGTAAACAATCCCACACCAATCAGAATGTAAGCAATGATCGCATGGCTCTTGGCCTCGCTTTTGGTCAAAACCGTTGCGTTTGCGACGGTATCCATACAAGTCTCCTAGTTAAGTTTGACGCTTACCATATTGCCTCGAGATGCGCGGCAATCCTATAGCACATATGGACTAGGTAAATAGACTAGGCGTAAATAGATGGGGTTGCGGTATAGATAGCAGCACCGGTTGTGCTCCTAGTGCACTTCCATCGAGCTATACCACCGATTAGTTTTATCTATCATTCAAAATCAAGGCACTTGAAAACAGATGTTGTTAAAAAAACCAAGCCTGTTGTTATCGAGCAACATTTTGAGCGAATACGCTTGTCAATCTTAATCCTCGGTTAAAAAGGCACTCCAGGGCGCTCAATCAAAAGATACTCCTCACATGAACAATGAGTTCTCTCTTTTTTCATAACTCTCTCTTCTTTATCTTGATATCGCCGCCCTCATAAGCGGCGATTTTTTTTGCCTAGTGAATCGATATGGCACTAATGACGAGTCGAGCGACTCAGGTCTTGATCTTTGTTAAGGATCGCAATAAACGATTTAATCTGATCTTCTCGGCTTTTCGTTTCGATCAGCAGTTGTTTGTCTTGAGCATCCAAAGGCAAATATCCAAATAAGTTATTAACGATTTCGGTCGAGCTCAGTTGTTCCATGACGGCCCAATCCGTGTCTATCTCTTTGGCCATAAAATACTGTTTTAAGGCGGCCAAGAGTGCCAGATTTGAATCGCTGCTATTGTTCTTATCATTTGTTTGCGCTTCAAGCAGAAGATCGCTTTCGAAGTCCTTCCAATTTGGTTTGACGATTCGATACTCTCGAACGCTAGGGAGTTCTTCTTCAATACGATATCGGCAGAGGCCTTTTAGTGTGACCTCAAGGCGACCGTCTTGAGTTTCTTCGTATCGGTAAATACGCCCAACGCAGCCCACATTATATAAATTTGGCTGGTCTTGGCGGTCGCTGGGTTGGACCATTCCAATGAGTTGATTGCTGCGCATGGCATCTTGCACCATGCTTAGATAACGGGGTTCAAAGATATTCAGGGGTAAATGTCCGCCCGGCAAAATCACCGCGCCAGACAAAGGAAAAATGGGTAGGCTTTTCGGGAGCTGTTCAAAAGTTGGGGAAAAAGGGTGGGGCATTGGAGTCGCCTATTTTGAGTTGCCGAGTGTTTGATTTACCGAGTTGGGCGTGACGCTCAACTCCGTGTTTGCCCACAAAGTTTACTCAGCGACAGGTGAATCGCTTCTATACAAACGTACTTGGTTAAAGGCTGACGCTTCATCCAGATCGGGCACAGTATGACTTTGGAACTGCGCAACAAGGGTTAACGAACTCAGTTGATTTGGCGAAACCCTCGAATCGGCAACCCAAATATCGTCAAAAAGTGATTGTAAATCTGGCAGAAGCGGCAAGTTCTCGCGGTCGTAAAATACATCGGCGATAGCAATGACGGTATGTTTTGCCAAAGCAACTTGGTTGATTGAACCCACGGTTTGAATCTCAACCTGATTAATATCAGCGTTTGCTCGCGCGATGCTGCGGGCGATGGGGTCTTCGTCTAGGGCGATTGCCTTAAGGGCTCCGGCTTTTGCGGCGGCGATAGCAACGACGCCGCTGCCGCAGCCAAAATCCAGAACTACTTTATCGCGCACAAGATCAGGGTGATCTAAAAAGTAGCGCGCCAATACCTGCCCGCTCGCCCAGCAGAACGCCCAATACGGAGGCTCGTCCATAAGATCATGCGCCGCTTCGGCACTCAATTCATGCTGAGGATAATGTTCATCCAATAGAAACAACTTAATCTCAGGCACTTGAGGCAAGGAGTTTAACGCCAGCTCAGCCTGCGGTATTTTGTTGCGCAACGCTAATGTTGCGGCGCTCATATCCGAAGGTGTGTTAGATTTATTGATACTCGATGGCATTGCTTAGCGTTACTTGAGTGTTACTTGAGCGTTTTTGAAGTTCTGAACATCAGACAGTTTGCATAGTAAGTTGTTGCGGCTAAAAATATCAGTTGCCACACTTGCAAATATTAAAGGTAGTTGTGACTTCGTTATCAAACAGAGAAACACGGCGAGCTGAGTACTTAGTCACTTATTTTGACGGCACCATACCATGCGTTTATCGATTTTAATTTTGTGTATTATTTTGCCAATGGCGTCCTCTTGTTCTTCTATAGGGCAGCAGGCCCAAGCACCAGAAGTGAAAGAGGCGTTTGCTCCGAGTCGCCCGGCTCTTTATCGACAAGATTGCCTTGATGCTGGAGCGAACATTATTGGCGACATCGGCGATGGTCGAATACATCGCCAAGACTACCTTTGCCCAAACAATCAGCCGCCCTTAGGCACCATTATTTACAGTGACGGCGAAGCCATGCCTATCGAAGGCGAAGTGTGCTGTGGCCGCTAACTATACGACTACCTCGTGTGGCTCTGCGATTATCGCGTGTGGCCCTGCGATTAACGCGCGTGGCTTAGTACCGCGCGATACCTCACCTTGCCATGATGCAGGCGCTCGATTGCCTCGTTGATATCGCTAAATGCGTATTCTTCTATCACGGGTTTAATATCGTGTTTTGCCGCAAACGCGAGCATTTGCGAAATAGTACTAGGGCTGCCCACCGGAGAACCCGAAATACTCAGTTGCTTGCCTAACAGCATCTGCACTCGAATCGCCATTGGATCGACTGGGATGCCCACAAAATTCAAACGCCCTTTGGGAGCCAATGTTTGCAGATAGAGCGCCCAATCCAGCGGCACATTGACTGTCGATAAAATCATGTCAAAGCGGTTGCGCGCCGATTTGATGGCGGCGTCGTCTCGCGAATTGAGCGTGTCGGACGCGCCCAAAGACAATGCTTCGTCGGTTTTCGCTTGGGTCGATGTAAACGCGGTTACCTCGCATCCCCAGGCGCTGAAAAATTGCAGCGCCAAATGTCCGAGCCCGCCAATGCCGATAATGGCAACTCGGTCGCCGGGTTTTACGTTGAATTGAACAATTGGATTAAACACGGTGACGCCACCACAAAATAGAGGGCCAGCGCTGGTGTGATCAATACCATCCGGTAGGGCGACGACACTGCTGGCTTGCGCTCGCACTCTATCCGCAAAACCGCCGTGGCGGCCGATGATTGTAGGCCGAGCCTGCGCGCATAAATTTTGATCGTCTTGATGACAGCTTTGGCAGTCATTGCAATAGCCTGAATGCCAACCCAAGCCCACGGCTTGCCCAATCGTGAATTGGTTTACCGATTCTCCAACCGCAGTGATGCGGCCTATGACTTCATGGCCAGCGACTAGGGGATATCGACTTGCGCCCCATTCATTATTGATCATGCTGAGATCGCTGTGGCAAAGGCCACTTGAGTCTATTTCTATCTCAACATCGTCGACCTTGAGTTCGCCGGGGTCGTATTCAAATGGCTGTAATTTCTCACCAGCGGCCATTGCTGCGTAGGCGTGTATCATGCTTGCTCCGTCTCTGTAAGATGCTTAACAGTCTACCGCGAAACACGTTAAACTGGGTGGATGCATTGTAATTCGAGCCGCCGACGTTTCCTAAGTTTATTGGCCGCCTCTGCTGCGGCTAGCGCCTGTTCAGATGCCATTCCCCCTGATCGTTATACCCAAGACGACATCGAGTTGTTGGCAAAACAACGATTAGATGAGGCGGCGGCCAGTGGTCAAGGGCGCTTTGGTCTTCAACGATACGCAGGCTACCAAGGTTTGAGCGAACTACCCTGGTTCGAACTCGATGAAAATCAACAATTGATTTGTGTCGACGAATCGGTGCCGCCAGCCATCGATGTGCATTGTCATCTTGGGATGCGAGTGTTGTTCAAGCCAAAGTTGAATCAACATGAATCCAGTCAGCGAGTTCAGCATTTATTGGATTGCCAAGCGGATTGCGAATTGGACTTAGACGTTTACATGAACGCAAATTTTAGCAACAAGGCGTTAAGGCACCTGAAGCGAACCTTGCTAACCCAGGGCTTGTGGGGCAACGAGGTTGTGCGAACTCACACCATGGCGAATCTGATTAATGAGATGGATTCCATGCGGGTAGACAAAGCCATCTTATTGCCAATTAAGTTCGGCTTACCGTTTGGCGACGATTTGACTGAACAATGGCGCCGCGATGCTCAAAAACCCGTATTCAATAATCGCCTGCTAAGTGGTTTTTCGGTTGACCCTCATGCCGAAAACGCAATTGAAGAATTCAGGCAGCATGCCGCCAAGGGCTTTAAGATCGTTAAGCTGCATCCGCCACTGCAAAAGTTTTTCCCCGACGACACCAAGTTAATGCCCTTGTATGAAGAGGCTCAAAGCTCAGGCGTGGTGGTGTTTTTCCATGGTGGGCGAGCTGGGATTGAGCCGGAGTCATCCCATCCTTATGCCATGCCTCGGCACTACGAAGCGGCACTTAAGAACTTTCCCAAACTGAATTTCATTCTTGGCCATGGCGGTGCGCGCGACGGCGATGCCATGCTTGAGTTAATGCTCAAGTACCCAAATGCGTGGCTGGGTTTACAAGGTCAGGGTCTAAGCAAGCTGGACAACATCATTGATCGCAGTCGAGGCCAGCGTTTGTTGTTTGGCACGGATTGGCCGTTTTATCATATCGCTCCTTCGTTGGCGAAAATCTTGATGGTCACCGAAGCACCAGGGCGAATGGCCCTTCGCCGGCGCCTACTAAGAGACAATGCCGTATCGCTGTTTGCTTCGATATAGATAATCAGCTACTTCAGGTTTCGCATATTTGGTTTGACATATTAAGGAAGCCCCAAATTGAATAGGCGAGAGCGACCTCGTCCAAATGGACTATAGTCTAGCTAGACTGCGCACTCTAAAATGCGATCATATAAGGGTTACGGGGTTTCGCTAGGAAGGCGTATTGAGTGAGTAAGAGCATGCATATGTCGTCTATAAAGGTAGTAGCGAATAAAATTGAAGAGTTAGTTGTCTGTACTCTTCCAAATGGCGAAGAAATTGAAATCGAGATGATCGATGCTTGGGGGGACGAAGCGGGCTCTGCAGCCGACGTGGATTCAGCCTTAGATCTTTTGCAAAGCCATTTGCGAGATCAAGTTAAGGAAAAGCTAGGATTCGATGGCTAGCTAAAGATGGTTCGATACTGATTGAGGCAAGCGTTGTCGCCAGTCTATGCTTGCGCCGCAAGTAGACGCAGGTTATAAGGATTGCTGTAAGCATTTATTTTGAGGGCGTCCATGACGACCGTCATTCCATTTTCAGAGGCGTGTGAGCGCAACAAAGATCCTATCTTAGAGATCATTACGCCGTATCTAAACGCGGTCGATCGAGTGCTGGAAATCGGCACTGGCACAGCGCAACATGCGCTTCATTTTGCCCAAGCCTGCCCGCATTTAACGTGGCAAACTACTGATCAATCGGAATACTTGGAAGGCATCCGTGCGCAACTGCAAAACACACCGCAAAGTAATGTGCTGGAACCTTTTGAACTCGATGTCAATCAAATTGATTGGCTAGCGCATTCGCAAGACAAGTCGGCTGGCTATCCTTTGCTGTACACGGCCAATACCTTTCATATTATGACAGAGCAGGATGTGATTGAATTTTTTGCTGGCCTGCCGAAAATAGTTAGCTCGCATGCCACGCTGATCGTCTATGGGCCGTTTAGCTATCAAGGCAAATTCACCAGCCTAAGTAATGCCGAATTTGATCAGCGATTGCGTCAACGAGGCGTCGGCAGCGGTATTCGAGATATCGACTTCTTAACTCCCTTAGCCAATCAAGCGGGCTTTAAACTAAAGCAAGACGTGGCCATGCCCGCGAACAATCAAATACTGGTTTGGCAAAAAAGCTGATTAGGTAAACCTCAACTATTCTTCTCTCCGGTATATCCGGGACATACTTATGAAAATAATAAAATTGATAGCGCTTTTGTTGCTTGTGTTGGCGATCGCCGCAGCTCTTTGGTTTTACCGGCCCTGGTCTGACTTTTCGCCAGCACAGATAAGTGCTTTGCAAGACCCTAGCCGCTTCCCCAGTACGTTTCGCGATATGGAATCCTACGTGCCGTTTAGCTGGGTGAAAAAAGGCAACTTGCCGGTGCGAAAGTTTGGCGAGGACAATAAAAGCCTGAATATAGAGATGGGTCATCAAGGTGCAAGTAAAGCGCTTGAAACGTTTTTACAAGAGTCGACGACTACTGCATTGATTGTGATCAAAGATGGAGTCATCCGCCATGAACAGTATCGTTTAGGCTCGTCTTCCGACTCGCGTTTTACGTCATGGTCGGTGGCTAAAAGTTTTGTGGCAACGGCGGTTATGTCAGCGCATGAACAAGGTTTGATCGAGAGTCTTGACGACACGGCTTACAAGTATGCGCCTCAATATGCGGGCACCGATTTTGGACAGACCTCCATTAAAGGGCTGTTGGCCATGAGCTCTGGCGTTGAGTTTAAAGAAGACTACTTTGCCGATGATTCGGATATTCTCCCCTTCTTTTTTAATAGTTTTGTTTTGGGCCGCAATCCAGATACCTTATTAAAACCGTTTAAACGAACTCGCCCAGAGTTCAGCGATTTTCATTACATTTCTCCGAATTCTCATGTGTTGTCCGCAGTCTTACGCGGGATCTATAAAAAGCCCTTGGCACAGATTATCAGTGAACAGCTCTGGCAACCTCTGGGCATGGAAGCCGATGCAACATGGTTGCAACACAAACCCGGGCTGCAAGGCCAAGCCCTAGGGTATTGCTGCTTGAATGCGCGTTTACGCGACTATGCCCGCTTTGGACAATTCTATGTAGACGCAATGAATGGCCGCAATAAAACGCAATTGAAATTGTCGCCACAAGTTTTGCAGTCGTTAACGGAGCCTGCCAGCGCCGCTCATGCGCCGGGGCAGGGCACTTATGCTGGCCGCGGCTATAGTTGGCATTTTTGGCTACCAGAGCGCACGCGCGGTGTATTTATGGCGTCTGGAGTTTATGGGCAATATATCTGGATGCAGCCCAAAGACAACTTGGTTATTGTAAAAACCTCGGCCGACCCAGACTTTCTCAGTCGTTTCGCTGAAACCGAATCAATGTTTAGAGCGATTGCCGCGCACTATGTGACAGGTGCGCCTGCCGCTCAATCAACGCCAGCAATCGAGCCAGTAAATGAAGCCGAATGATCAAGCTCAGTGCAGAGCAGGCACGCCGCCTAGTTGTCAATAGTCAAGGAGTCTACGCGGCCGCAAAACTCGGTACTGGCGCGACGGCGGTCGCTGAGATACTCAAACGACTGAGCTATGTGCAAATCGATACCATTTCGGTGGTCGAAAGAGCGCATCATCACGTGTTCTGGTCACGCCATCCAAAGTATCAACATTCTTGGCTCGATAAGGCTCTCGAAGAAAAGCTGGCATTTGAATATTGGTCGCATGCGGCTGCGTATTTGCCAATGCGTGACTATCGTTACTCCTTGCCTAAGAAGCGAGAGCTAGCTGGCGGTGGAAAACATTGGTTCGATAAAGACCCGCAACAAGCAAAGTATGTTTTAGACGTAATCCGTGAACGCGGGCCGATGATGGCGCGAGACTTTAAGCAAGCCCGATCCATCAAAAATCCCGGTTGGGGTGATCGTAAACCCGCCAAACAAGCCTTGGAGCGCCTGTTTATGGAGGGCGAGCTGATGATCGCCCGGCGAGACAACTTCCAAAAGGTTTTTGATCTTACTGAGCGAGTATTGCCCTCAGACATTGACAACAGCCTACCAAGTAATGGCGAATTTCTTGATTATCTAATCTTTAGATGTTTGGATGCGCAAGGTATCGCGACGGCGGCTCAAATCGCTTATTTAAGAAAAGGCATGGCGGCCAAGGTGCAACAACGTTGTTTGGTTCTTTGCGCACAAGGGCACTTAAAAGAGGCAAGGGTTAACAATCAAACGTATTTCCTTAAAGCGAGTTTCGAGGCATTGATTAGCCAGCGCATTCCAAAAACAAGCATTAAGATTTTATCGCCGTTTGATAATCTGCTTATCCAGCGCCAACGCGCTAGCGATATTTTTGATTTTGATTATCAAATCGAATGCTATGTACCCGCGCCCAAACGTCAATATGGTTACTTTGTACTCCCCATTTTACAAGGCACTCGATTTATTGGGCGAGTTGATGCTCGCGCAGATCGCAAACGCAAAGTACTCGAATTAAACGGATTATGGTTTGAATCAGACCGCGCTAAATCGGCCAAGGATGAAGTGGTAAATGCGCTTGAAAAATTTGCCGACTTTAATCAGGTGGAATTCCAAGCTTAGCGATGCACAGGTTTAGATGCACATGGCTTTCACAGATAAGAATAAGCCTTGACGTTCTGCGTTTATAGTCCGCTTATCGCAGACACTCACTCAAAACTCGATATGTTTTCCCTATTCAAGACCGACCCGAGTAAAGCCTTACAAAAACAATATGACAAACTGTTGGCAGACGCTATGCAAGCTCAGCGAAAGGGCGACATTCGCTTATATTCACAGTTGAGCCAAGAAGCTGAAGATGTATTAAAAAAATTAGACTCTCAGAAAGAGTAAAAAATTCAAGTTTAAGAAACGGTTTTGGGTGTATTGAGCGGCCGCACTTTTGCGACTATTCAGTCTCGTTATTAGATTGCTCAATAACTTGAGTCCAAACCTGTGTTTGGCAAAAAAACGCGATACAGCCCTTTACTTGCAGTGCGCCATCATCGAGGCGTTTGATAATTGATTTATAGGTTTTATCAGCCTCGGGGTCGTAGATTTTGCCACCACGCCAGTCTTTTTTTCGGGCGTCGAAACCTTCAAGAATCGTAAGCCCCAGTACTTTTTTACCGGCTTTATTAACGGCTGTCTCCGCGGTCATGCCTTCTTCCAAACTATCTGGGCTTATCCAAACAACGGTGCCACAGGGAGTGCCATCGCCACAATCGGCAATTTGAATATGTGAATTTTTCTTTTGAGTAAGAAACGTGCCGTAGACATCAAGGCCATTGGCCCAGCTTGTGACAGGAGCCATCAACAAGATGACAAGCATTATTACGTTTGGCTTTTTCATGTATTTAACTCCTATCATCAATGCCGACTTTTGCGGGCGTGGGTTGGTGTTCAAAGGTGCTTACTTCGCGGCAATCAATTTACTTCAACCGCGCCTACGTCACATTCTCCGGCTAAAGTAATAACTGCGATGGCGTCATTTTGAGCCACAATCGGGAGGCTAAGGCTGCCACCGTCACGCGGCTGGTCGCGCTGGTCTCGATTGGTACATATATCGATGTTGCCAGTATCTAACGCTGGGCTATCGGCATCGGGTAAATGAGTTTGTGTATTACCACCATTGTCTGTGAGATTGCCAAGCATGGGGTCGATGGCTCTTGCGTTGTTTGAACAACCGCCGTTTTCAATAATGCTCGCTTGGTCAATCCTGAAAGTAGAATAGCCATCAATGCTGCAGTCAGGTCCCACACCAAATTCGCCGCCCATTATACTATTTGAAAAATTGACCGCTGAATTGGTGTATGTGACGCTGGCTTCACGTTGGATGTTGATATTGCTCGGTTGGTTGAAGTTGTTGCTGCGATTAGCATAAACCGTTGAGTTGCGAATATTGGTCGTGCTGCCGTAGATTCCGATACCGCCGACGTTGTTGGTTGACGTGTTTGACGACACTGTTGAATTAAGCAAAATTAAGCTGGTGTCTAAGCCCGAGGTGATTCCGGCGGCACTGCCATCAGAACGATTGCCGCTCACCGTCGTATTCTCAATTACCGCTCCGCCACCAAAGAGTACTTGAATGCCGGTCGAGTATTGCGCTCGATTGTCAGTGAACGAAGAGCTGTTGATAATAAAGTTGGAGTTGACACCTCGAAACCCAGCTCCGCCTCGATCAGCTTCATTACCATAGACCTCCACATTGTAGGCCTCCACTCGGCTCTCGACCGCATTCAATGCCGCGCCTCGGCTCGAGTAGTTTCCATACAGTTTGCTATTGGAAAGAATCAGTGTCGAGCTATTCAGCGCAACGGCTCCGCCATCGTTAGACGAGCTATTACCTTGCAGTGTCATCGAATCAATACTGACCGTCGAATTCGAAATATTGAATGCTCGGCTTCTCAAGGAACTGCTAATGTACGTGCCGTTTCCTTCTATCGAGACATTTAAATTTTCAATCGAAATCTCTGAATTATCCAGATCAATGATTGGGGTGTCGTTACCTAGCGGGTCGATGACAATTCGATCGTTCACGCCGAATGCTTCACCTGTGTTGAAACAACCGTTGTCTAAGGTCGGTTCACCAAGCAGCGCGATTGCTTCGCGTAATGAGCAGCCATCTACGGATACCGTGCTGTCTTCTTCGGTATTAACAGTGATTAATGCCGCATGACTAATCGGGGTGGCGATTAAAGGACAGGCGCTAATGGCTAGCAATGCGCTATTGAGCCGATTTAAGGGAGGCATGCGTTTTCTCTTTAAAGCTGGATTACTTGCATTTTCAAAATAATACCACTAACTTGATTTGGTGGTATTGCCGGGCTTAGATAAGATTCAATGAACGTTTTTTTAGCGAGGTTGGTTATATAAAAACTGTGTTCTCGACTAGTCCTTTTGTCGCATAGTTTTTATAGTTTTATGGGTTATTCTTGCTCAATAAAAAAAACGATAACAATAAATAAGGGTGAAATATGGGCAAATTTGAGGCGTCTATGAGGGCTGTCAGGGCGTTAGGGCAGCTTGTGTGTTTTGCAGTGGTACTGCTTAGCGGTTGTTTATTGCTGCCATCGACCGCCTCGGCGCAGGCCTTCACTTTAAGTGGATCAATCGAATTACCTGCTGGGCGCAGTGCGGATGAAGATATTTCATTTTCGGTGCAGGCGCGGCGCACTCCAACCTTTGTACTTGTATCATCGTCGCCGGCGGCCGACATCAGTGCTGGGACCACCTCCGCTGATTTTAGTATGACGATCAGCGATGCGCGCAACAATGGCGAGGATTGGACTCTCGTCTACTTTTGTAACTCCGGTTGTGAGGGTTTAGGCACACCGGGCGTCCACAACGAGGCCACCGGCACTCAATTGCTGATACCAGGATTTGAAGCAACTACATTTACTAGCGACACAACTGACATTGTATTTCCTATTTTAAAGGGCGACATCATCAGCGGGTCTATTTCATTGCCCAATGATCAAGTTGCACCTGCAGGTGGCTTGCAAGTTCGTGTTCGTCTTGTAAATACGGTGAACCCTTTTGAATTTGTTAACGGGCTTTTTCTCACTATTCCCGAAAACGCAAATTCGGTGGATTACAGCATTACCTCAGATTTGAGCGATACCGACAATCGTTATCGAATCAGTTACGATTGCGATTCAAGTTGCGAAGGCTTGTATCTTGATCGAGGCTTTTCTGCCGGTGCCGCGACCGTGGTCGCAGAGAGTGATGCAGTGCTGGTCAATGGCGGCAGCGACGTATCGCCCATTAATCTCACCTTGCTTTCAGCTAGTCAAATCAGTGGTGAAGTGGTTATGCCAGACGAAGTGGCGACGCCGGCGGGAGGCCTAAGCTTACGAGTAAATGCAGTTGATGTCGATGATACATCGACGTCAATCTCACAGACGATCACCATCGACGAAAACTCGGATCGACAAAATTACTCCATTCCCATCCCTGGCAACACATCCGCAAGATGGTTAGTGACTTACTCTTGCAATAATGCCTGCGAGGGATTTTCCAGATTAGGAAATCGCTACAGCGATCAAGGCACGGTCACGGCATTCGAAGCCCAAACCTTGTTAACAGGCAGTTTGAGTTACGGCGATATTAACTTCAATGTGCTCGAAGAGCGCACCATCAGTGGCACGGTCTCTCTGCCCGGTGGAGCCGTCGCTGACGAAGATATTTCGGTTCAAGTATTTGTCAGTGACCAGAACGACATTGCTCAAGTCAATAGTACCGGGGTTACCATTTTGAGCGGAGAGTCGAGCGTTGCCTATGAATTAGAAATGCCAGACCTAGCCAATTTGGAAACCGACTATCGAGTTAGGTATTCCTGTAGTAGCTGCACACTATTTCAAACGTCTGGCTTTTACACCACTACCGGTACCGTCAGTAATTTTAGCGATTCAAGCACGGTTGCCGACGATGCTGATCAGAACAACATTGATCTCACTTTATTACCACCAACTACCATCAGCGGTTCGATCAGTGTGCCCGGAGCCACACTCACTACGCCATTGATGATTGAGGTTGTGGCGCGCAATCGTCGCGATCCCAACGACAGACAAGCCACACAAGTGACAGTGCCGGCCAACGATACAAATGCCGCGGCTTTCAGTGTGCCAATTTCATCGTCTGATCGAGATCAGTGGTTTATCAGTTACGAGTGTCCGAATGGTTGCCCTGGGTTTTTACAACCGGCCTTTTTTGCCGCCGATAACGGGGCCACGGTTAACTCAGGCGACGCTGATGAATTTGAGGGCGGCACGGATGTCACAGGCATTCAATTTTCTCTATTAGCCTCAAGAAGGATCAGTGGCACCATCAGCTACCCCGACGACGTGCAACCACCAGCCGAAGGGGCCATGATCCAAATATCGGCGCGCGACGAGAACGTGACGACGACACCGTTTGTTATTGTTCAACAAACGGTTACCGTGTTGCCAAGTCAGGTTGCTGATCAGGCGGCGAGTATCGACTATGTTTTAGATACGGTGCCCGATGACAATGCGGCTTGGCGCGTTAGTTATTCCTGCTTGAGCGGCTGCGACGGAATCGTTGACGGCGGTTTTTACAGCAGCACAGGTACCGTCTCAAACTTTGGAGATATCACTCTTCTAGAAGTAGCTGATTTACCCTTCGACAATATCGATCTCGATCTGATTAAAGCCGACACTATCAGCGGAACTTTGAGCTTAAACAGTGATCAAGTCGCTCCGGCGGCAGGCTTTCCGTTCAGAATCACCGTCGATTCTGGGCCTTCTACGCCGATCTTTTTTGAATTCGTAACGATTGAAGATGGCCAAAACTCAGTCGATTACTCGGTTAAAACGATAAGCGATGACAATGTAAATTGGCGGGTGCAACACAGCTGCGCAGGCGATTGCGGCAGTAATGTAATCAGGGGCTTCTATGCTGGAGACACGACCACGCCGCTGCCAGACGAGTCGCTAGCTTTGTCGGGCGGCAACGACCACTTTGATATTAATATGGAAACCCTGGCCGCTTTTGAAATTTCAGGCATGGTGGCGTTACCGGCAAACGAAGTTGCGCCACTGGGAGGTTTTGAGGTCAGCATTGATGCTTTTGATTCGGTGAATCAAGAATTTTCTCAAATCCGCCCGACCATCCCACAGGGCATGAACTCAACCCCTTATAGCTTGCCGATTAACCCAGACGAATCCGCCCGTTGGCGAGTTCGATATTCGTGCTTTAACCAACCGCAATGTGTGGGTAAGCTGGATTCAGCCGACCATGTAGGTTCGCCTGTTGGAACCGGCGAAGGGCTTGCAACGCAATTTGTCGGGGGCCAAGATCATCCCAATGTGTTGTTGACCATACTGAACGGGCGAACCATCTCTGGGTCGGTAAGCTTACCCGGTGGCCAATTGGCGCAAGGCGAAGACGTTGTTTTGTCGGTAAGTGTGCTGCCCATGTCCGGCCCGTTTGTAAGCAGCGATTCACGGCGGGTGGTGATTGAAGTGGGGCAAAATTCGGCCGACTACACATTAGACGCCAGTTTAGAGGCAAGCGAGCCTTGGATAGCCCGTTATCGGTGCGATAGCGGCTGCGGAAACTTTGTTGACCAAGGCTTTTTCTCAGCGAGCGGAACCCAATCTGATCAAAGCGCGGCAACGCCGCTTGGCCCGGATCAAGATCATCCAAATACCGATTTCACTTTACTGAATGCCGTCGAATTCTCTGGGTCGTTGAACTTGCCAGCGCCGGTTACGGGTGACGCCATCTTTCGTGTTATCGCCGAGCAAACGCAAAGCAATGAACGAGTTAGTCAAGTGCTTGAATTTGTAAATGGAAGCGACAGCATGGCCTTCATGCTTACTTTGCCTGCTCAAGACTCAACTGAGTGGCGACTGTCCTATTCGTGTGACGACAACTGCGATGGATTTGTTCGTGACGGTTTCTTAGGCGACGCAGGTACCGAATTAAATCAAGAGGATGCAAGGCTATTAAGCAGTGACGAAACCGTTAGCGGGCTTACTTTAAATGTAATTCAATCGTTTGAATTTGCCGGCACATTTCGTTTTCCAAACCTTGCGACGGTTCAGCAAGAAACCCCGGTTCAACTCACTATCGAAGGCACTACGGTCAGTGATTCGCAAATCATTCGAATTGCGCAAGGTGCCAATAGTGGTGCGTTTTCACTGATGCTTCCTGGTTCCGCCAGCGGCGAGGCGCTCATCTTAAGCTACGACTGCCTTGGTGATTGCCCAAGAACCAGCAGACAAGGTTTCTTTAACTCTACTGGTGGTGAATTTTTACAGGAAAATGCTGAAACCTTAGATTTTGACGCAAGCCTAGCTGCGATTGATTTTGTCGGCGCGCCGCAGATCGAATTGAGTGGTTCTATCAATATCAACCCCGATGATATAGATCTAGCCTCGGGCGATATTCGTTTTGAAGTGGTGCTTGATGACCTGAATTCAGAAAAATCCGAGGTGCTGAGCGTTGATGTGCTTAACGGACAAACCAGTGGAGATTTTGCCTTTTTCGTCGACCCTGATCCAAGCGTTGATTGGTTGATGAGTTATAGCTGTATTTCCGAGAGTGACGTTTGCCAGCCATTCTTTGACGGCTTTTATCGCAATTCAGCGCCAAGTAATGTCACCGTAAAGGAATCTGAGGTGACGCTTCTGCCTGCCGAAGTAGAGCGAACCGATCTCGACATGACGGTGCTCGCGTCCTTTACCGTGACCGGCAGCGTTAGCTTGCGACCTGAAGAGCTTGCCCCCGCGGGCGGTATTACCCTATTGGTTGGATTGCAGCGTGATACGATGACGCAAGATCCAAGAGACAACATTTTTGTCAGGGCGTTTATACCAGAAGGCGAGAGAGTAGCGGCTTACGAATCCAAAATATCACCGGACGCAGACACCGAATGGATCGCGTCCTATCAATGCGAGCTGGGTTGCGATGGTTTAATTCAACGAGGCTTTTTCTCAAGAAGTGGTACTCGACCCTTTTTGACCAGTGTGACTTTACTAGACGGCGGGCGAGATCATGCGAGCATTAATCTGCGAATTCTTGAAGGTGAAACCATCAGTGGCACTGTCTCTTTACTGCAAGGCGAAGTCGCCAGCGGTGGCGGCGTTGAGTTAGAGATTTCGGCCTTCGATGTGGCGGCCAATAGTGGGTTTGCAGAGCTTGATATTACTACCAGAATTCCGGCTGGGCAAAATTCTGCACCGTATTCAATTACCGTGCCAAGTAGCACCGCATCTCGCTGGCGGATAAGTTATCAATGCCAGATAACCTGTTTAGGCTACGCGCCGACGGGCATCTACAATTCCGCCGGTACTGTCATAAATACACAAGACGCCGAGCTTCTGGCTGGTGGTCAGGCTCGCGAAGGAATTGATATGCTGGTTCTTCACGAAGACGCCCAGCTGAATGATGACGACGGCGACGGTGTCTTAAACGATGCTGATAACTGCCAATTTATTCCTAACCAAGACCAAGCTGACAGCAATCGAAATGGGCTTGGTGACCTTTGTGACGACGAAGGAGACGCACCACTGTGCGTGCCTATCCGCGCGACCAATGGAGCGATCGCCTTGATTTGCGTATAAGGTAATCTTGATAAGATTAGATTTTGGCCGGAATATTATTGCGAAGATTGGTGTGGATGATGGTGCAAATATTGGTGAAAGTATGAAAGTATTGGTGCGAATATAGGATGAAAGTATCGTGCTTCAGCTCGATGCCGCCCGTTAACGGCTCGCGCATTAAGCCTAGCAGGCCAGATTGTTCAAAACGTCAGATGAGCTTGGTTTGCAAGCGGCATGTCTACGGTTGCACCAAAACCCATCTTAACCGGGGTGTTTAAACAGCGGTTCTAATGAGGTAGGTGTCTAGAATGTAGTGCTTGATTTTGCCATTCAATAACAGAATCATCTCTCGAGTCTTCTAGGCTCTGTCGACAGCTGGCGATTTCATTTTCGGATAAATTCAGGGAAACCAATATTTTATTAAATAGCTCGTTTAGTTGATCGTCATCGGTGGCGATTGCAATCGAACCCATCTTGAAAAGAATGGCGTGATCATGCAGTTTTAAATACGAAATCTTCCTTGTTTTCGCGATCCGCACAAAATTGCTCATCAAGCTAACTGTTGCAGCACTCAAGCGAAAATTATGGACATAGGCAATATTCACCATTGTTCCATACTCCTATTTTTTACCAACCCAAGATCACTATACGTGGTTCGCTCGAGCGTGACTATAGTCCATACGTCTTAGTCCGAGCCGGTAAAGGCAGTGATTGCCTGCCGTTGAGCCCCTGATAGCCAACTATTAACTGAATGACACACGCTTATTGATTGATCCAGCATGTGCGATACTTTGCTCACCGGCTAATTGCGTCAAAATAAGATTGTGAATATCCCCCATAGGTCTACTTGCCTAAATCGGCTTGCTCTATTCTCGCTGTTATTCGCCTTAGTTTTAGCGCCCGCATTAAGGGCTCAAAGCAGCCCGGAACAAGCCGACAAGCGTTCTCAGGCAACCGCCGTTTTAGTTGAAGAGCCCTCAGCGCTAGAAAAAGAGCCCTCAGCGCAAGCACAAGAGCCCTCAGCGCAAGCACAAGAGCCCTTAGCGCTAGAACAAGAGCCCTTAGCGCAACAAAAAGAACCTTCAGCGCAAGAACAAGCCCCCCCAGCTGAGCAACAACCGCTCTCTTTACTGGGCGACTCGATCGAGCCAGGGTCTTCCAAGATTTTAACTTGGGCGCTTGAGAGTGGATTTTCAGATGTCTCTGCCCCGGCTTCTGTGTTAGTGGTCAATGGCTTACAGCCGGGGCCAACCATGTGTCTTACTGCGGCGGTCCATGGGGATGAATTAAATGGCATTGAAATCGTTCGCCGAGTCGTTTACGAATTAGATGCGCAAAAGCTTTCAGGTGCGGTAATCGCAGTCCCTATTGTTAACTTAGAAGGCTTCAAAAGGGCGACTCGTTACTTGCCAGACCGACGTGATTTGAATCGTTATTTCCCCGGTCGTGCCAATGGCAGTTTTGCGTCGCGTATTGCATTCTCCTTTTTTGGCGAGGTGATTTCGCATTGCGACTTTCTGATTGATGTTCATACGGGGTCGCTCGATCGCACGAATTTGCCGCAAATACGGGCCAATCTAACCGATGAAAAAGTCGCTGATTTGGCTGGCAGAATGGGGTCTATTGTGGTGCTGCAAAGTAACGGTCGCGTTGGCACACTGCGTCGAGCTGCGACTGATGCGGGTATTCCGGCGGTGACCTTTGAGACCGGTGCTCCGAATAATCTACAAAAAAAAGCAGTAGAAGAGGGTGTTAAAACCATCAACGCCGCACTACGTTCACTAGGCTTAACCGCTGCTTCGTTTTGGTTACGTAGCAAAGAGCCGATTTATTATCGCTCGCGCTGGATTCGGGCCAGTCAAGGCGGCATTTTGTTCAGCAAGGTGGCCTTGGGCGATAGCGTTAAGGAAGGCACGGTATTGGGCTTATTGAGTAACCCTATTACCAACAAGACAGCCGAAGTCATATCGACGATGGAGGGGCGAGTCATTGGTATGGCGCTTAATCAAATTGTCTACCCAGGCTACGCGGCCTATCACATCGGATTGAAGTCGTCAGCGGTCGAGGCAAGCGAGCCAATGGATGAAAGCGACCTAGAGAAAGATATTGCTGTCGAACAATTACCGAGCCCTGATTTGCCCGCCTCACTACCGGCTGCAAACGCGCCCATTGTTGATTCGCAAGAGCCATCAGCAACCGTCAGCGACGACAGCGGTGTTGAAGAGGCGACCACCATTGAAGAAATGGAGTTGCCCACAGCTAAAGAGAAAAACTAAACCTTCGGCACGAACTGGTACACTCTTGCCTTTGATAAGAAGAATAATCGTTACTAGATATCCATGCCTATCATGACTCAGATACGGCGGGTTGCATTAAGTTTTGGCTTAATGACATTGGCCGCCTGCACAACTTTAGAAACAAACACCGACGAGTTGCAATCGCCGAGTGTTCAAGAGCAATTAGATGACCTTGGCGAGCGCCTGAGTTCGTTGAGCGATGGTCTGGATTCGCAATACCAATCAATTTGCAAAGAGCAAAATGCCGAACTTGAATCTGAGTTAAAAAAGAACGAGTCACGCATCAGCAAGTTACGTAAAGAAAATTCCAGTTTGGAAAAAAGTTGCGCTGAGAAAACGCCATTGTTGTTCGGCAATCAGATTGTGGTTGGTGAAATCGAAAATATTACCTTGGTTGAAGAGGGTTTTAGTAGTTCTGCCCGGATCGACACAGGTGCCGAGACTTCGTCTTTAGGCGTCTACGATTTACGAGCATTTGAACGCGATGGCAAACAGTGGGTTCGATTCAAGTTAGAGAACAAAAAGTCGGCCGCAAGTTTCGAGTATCGTGTGCGTGGTAGAGCCAGAATTAAACAGAGCGCCATTAGTGAAGGCGATGAGCGATACGAGATTCGATTGTCGATTCGACTGGGCGATAAAACCTATGCGCGCCAAATATTTAATCTCTCGGATCGCAGTTTTCTTGAACATCAAATTCTAATTGGCCGCAGCTTTTTGACCGACGTGGCGGTTGTTGATACTGCTTCCCGATATCGTTTGGGGCGCAAATAAAATGAACTCTCGTTTGCCCTTCTTCTTTTTGTTATTTGTACTGATAGCCGTTGGCCTTGGCAGCATCTACTATCGATATGCGCAAACCGGAGTGCCGTTAACGCCGGGCCAACGAATAGATGTTTGGCAGGTTGAGGCGCAAATTGAATTTCAAGGCTTGGGGGAGCCGGTCACGGTTACCCTGAATTTACCGGGCGACTCACAATTTGAACTCTTAGAAGAATTCACCGCATCACCTGCATATGGCGTCAATATAGCGCGCGATGAACAACAGTCTAAGGTGGTTTGGAGTAAGCGCGAGGTAACTGGGCCGCAAACGCTTTACTACAAAGGCTCGTATAAGGAGGCGTTGAATCCGACCAGTGACATTGCCCCAGCTTTGGTTAACAACGCGACTCCGACTTTATTGATAGAGCCTTATGCCAGCAGCGCCAAGGCTGTATTAGCCCAGGCGACAAGCCAATCCGGCAACCAAGAAACTTTGGTTGAGCAAGTTGTGCAATTGATTAATTCAGACAATCAAAATGTCGCAATGCTGCTCTCACGCTATTCTCGTACTCGCACGTTTACGTTATTGATGGAGCAAGCCAATATTCCCGTTAAGTCAGTGCGTGGCTTGCAACTTGAAGACGAGCGTCGTAATCAATCGTTGATCCCGATGGTCAAAGTATATGCCGACAAGGAATGGCGTTTATTAAACTTGAGTCGCGTCGTGCTCGACGAAGAAAATCCGCTAATGATTTGGCTTGAGGAACAGCCATTTTTACTTGATGTCGTGGGCGGCGAAGACTCATCGATTCGTTTTGCTATTAGCAAATTCAGAACCAGCGCCGTGAGCGAGGCCAACAAAGTAGCTCGGCAAAACGCTTGGGGCTTTGGGCTCTATAGTTTGCCAATAGCCGAGCAGAATTTATTTCGCAGCATTTTATTGTTACCCATTGGTGCCTTGGTGGTCGTATTTTTACGTATTTTGGTTGGAGTACGATGCAGCGGAACGTTTATGCCCATTCTGATTGCTACGGCGTTTATTCAAACTGAATTACTGAATGGCTTACTAGGGTTCACTTTAGTTGTGGCCGCAGGTTTGGTTATTCGTTCTTATCTGTCCCATCTTAATCTACTGATGGTCTCGCGTATTTCTGCGGTGGTGATAGTCGTGATCGGCATTATTATTGCCTTTACGGTTTTTGCTTTTCGGATGGGTTTAACCGAAGCTCTAACGATTACGTTTTTCCCGATGGTCATTATGGCGTGGACTATCGAACGGATGTCGATTCTGTGGGAAGAAGAAGGTGCGCGTGAGGTCTTGGTGCAAGGTATGGGCAGCTTGTTTATAGCGATCGTCGCTTATCTATTGATGGACAACCAACTTGTGCGTCATTGGGCGTTTAATTTTCTTGGTGTTCATGTCTTGATTATGGCTGCGATCTTGATGATGGGGCAATACACCGGGTATCGCTTGCTTGAACTTCGCCGCTTTAAGCCTTTAGCTTAAATAAGCCCTTAGCCTAGAAACTTACATCAAGCCCTTAGCCTAGAAACTTATAAGCCACTAATGTTAAAGCGCCTCTCTAACAAGCTTGCCAATCCTCGAGTACTAAGAGCGCGCGGCGTTATGGGCATGAATCAGCGTAACTTGTCGTACATTGCGCGCTACAATGATCGGCGTCTTTACCCCAATGTCGATAACAAACTGCGTACCAAGGAAATTGCCTTAGAAGAGGGCATCTCGGTGCCAGATCTATTGGGCCAAGTTGTCTATCAACATGATGTTGAGGCGGTGTTCGATTTGCTGCCAGAGAGTGGCCGCTTTTGTATCAAGCCAGCCAGCGGCAGCGGCGGTAAAGGCATCTTGGTGGTAGTAGATAAATCTCAAGACGGCTTCAAAAAAGCGTCTGGTGCCTATGTTCAAGAGCGAGACATTGTGCGCCACGTATCGAACATTCTTGCTGGCTTATTCAGTCTTGGTGGCGACGCCGATGTGGCGATGGTCGAGTCCTTGATCGAATTCGACCCAGTCTTCAACGGTTATAGCCACGAAGGTGTGCCAGATATTCGGATCATCGTCTTTAAAGGTTATCCAGTGATGGCTATGTTGCGTTTAGCAACTCACGCTAGCGATGGTAAAGCCAACCTGCATCAAGGAGCTGTGGGCGTGGGTTTGGATATCTGCTCTGGTAAAGCCGTGGCCGCAGTGCAGTTTAATCAACCCATTCACTCGCATCCAGATACGGGTAGAGACTTAAGCCAAATCGCCATCGAAAACTGGCCCTCGTTAATGCATTTAGCGGCGCGTTGTTATGAGGTTTCCGGGCTTGGTTACTTGGGTGTAGATCTAGTATTGGACAAACAACGAGGCCCGCTGGTTTTGGAACTTAACGCGCGTCCCGGTTTGGCAATACAGATCGCGAATCAGCACGGCATGTTGCCAAGGCTCAAGCAAATAGAGGCCTTGCAATTGCGTCGCCCTCCCCTTGTCGATCAGCGCATCGAATGGGTTTTAGAGCAGTGGTCTAGCTAGTCTAGATCAAGGGTTAAGAACGATATCAGCCATTAGCTTGGCATGTTCGCTCGAGGCGTTTAAGCAAGGAATGTATGCATAGTCTTCGCCGCCCGCTTGTCGAAAAATTTCTTGGTTTTCACCTTCGATTTCTTCCAGCGTTTCTAGGCAATCAACGCTAAAGCCCGGGCAGATAATATCCACCGATTTAACCCCTTGGGCGGGCAGTGCTTCTAAGGTTTTATCGCAATAGGGTTGCAACCACTCTTGCGCGCCTAAACGAGATTGAAACACCAGCATCCAATCGTCGTCACTCAAACCAAGATAGTCAGCGATGGCCAAGGCACTTATCCGGCATTGTTGCTGATAGGGGTCGCCGCGCTCGACATACTTTTTAGGCACACCATGAAACGACATAATTAGCTTTTCTTTGCGGCCATGTTCTTGCCAATGCGATTTGATTGTCTCCCCAATCGCGCGAACGTATCCCGCTTGTTGATAATAATCGCTTACAAACCGCAGTTCAGGAACCCATCGCTGTTTGCGCAAGGTTTTGGCTATGCCATCAAAGGTTGAACCGTTCGTGCTACCGCTGTACTGCGGGTACAAAGGAATCACAACGAGTTTGCGAATGCCTTGCTCATGTAATTCATGTAGGGCTGATTCAATACTTGGTTTGCCATAACGCATGCCCACAACAACGTGGAAATTCTCACCAAGGTGCGCCTGCGTTTTTGCTGCTAGTGCTTGAGTATTTAGCAAAAGAGGTGAACCGTCTTCTGTCCAGATCTCGCGGTAGGTCGCGGCGCTTTTATGCGAGCGTACATTAACGATGATGCCTTTAACTAACAGAGCCCTGAATAAATGAGGCAGCTCGATTACCCGCGGGTCCATTAAAAATTCTGAGAGATAATTACGCAAACCCGGGCAGACAGGGCGATCCGGTGTGCCTAAATTCGCGAGGATTACGCCGGTCTTATTAGAGTGGCGTGTGGTGTCTGTGGCATTGCCGTAATATTTCATGCGCGCAGTGTAGAGATTCGCTTGTTAATCCAGCGTGAGACTCTTGTGGCCAAGTCGGGGTATTGAGATATTAACACCGCTTGCTGGCGCAGTGGTCTGGGATTCAATGATTATTGCGAACACGATTTGCTTAGAACTTTTACGAATTAACTTTGCATATGATCTGTGCGTTACATGCTTGTATGGCTATTTGTTGGTCTCGTAAGCTCAAAATCGTAAGACTTAGGCGCGATTACCGTTCTATTTAAAGGCGACTTTGTGATTTTCAGTTTTGACCTTTTATGCGACTCTACAATTTGGTTCTATTAACCTTGGCCTTAATATTCTCTACAAGCAGTTTGGCTAATCCTTACATCGATGCTCTACCCGCGTGGCAGAGTACTTTGAATCGCTATGTCGACGACCAAGGCCGCATCGATTTTAGGTCGCTTGCAGGCGATACCAAAGAACTGGATGAATTCGTGAGTGCAATCGCTCAGATTAGCCCCGACAGCCATCCTGCTATGTTTCCCACGCACGCCGATAAGCTGAGTTACCAAATCAATAGCTACAATGCTCTGGCAATGCGAGGTGTTATTGACCGCGATATTCCAGCGAACTTTAGTAGCTTATTAAAGCGCGCTTCTTTCTTTTTATTGCGCAGCGTCGTGATTGGCGGCAAGAAGACAAACCTCTATGATTACGAAAACAAAGTGATTCGCAAAATGGGCGATGCCCGTATCCACTTTGTCTTAAATTGCATGGTGGTAGATTGCCCGCCACTATTGAAAAAAGTGTTCAAGCCCGAAACCTTAGACTCTGATTTAGAGCAAGCTACCGTCGACTTTTTTAACAGCGATAAATACGTGCAGGTTAACTCCGATAAACAGCAAGTTTGGTTATCACGCTTACTCAAGTTTTATACTAAAGACTATGTTGAATCGGGTAAAAAACAAGAGCTAATTTCTTACGTAAATCAATATCGAGATATGCCGCTGGCTGACAATTATAAAGTGAAATTTCTTGACTATGACTGGACGATTAACCAACAACCCAAACCATTTACGTCGAAACTCGAGTTGGCATCACCAAGCGATAGCGGAACCTAAGATAACCGCGTCATTCAAGACGGCAGCGGCTAACATAACAGCGGCTAAGAAAACGCTGCCTACTCTCTTGTTGTGGAGTTAGAGCATTTGTCGTGGAGTTAGAGAATAAAGGCGCGGTAGTCGCCTACGATGCTCACCAATGTGGGCCTCATAAAAAGACATCGCCAAGCGTCGTATTTTGCTCTGGTTTCAAGTCGTCTCGCCACGGTAACAAAGCTTTGGCGTTACACGATTACTGCGCCGAATACGATTTAAACTTCGTGCGCTTCGACTATCGAGCGCATGGAGATTCATCAGGCGAATTTGGTGAGTGTGGCATAAATGAATGGCTAGAAGACGTTATTGCTGTAGTCGAGTCGTTGACTAAGGGGCCAGTCATTCTGGTCGGCAGTTCAATGGGCGGTTGGCTTTCTTTGCTTGCGGCGCTAGCGCTGCCGGAAAGAATCAAAGGGTTGTTGTTAATCGCCTGCGCCGCCGATATGACTCGCTATTATCCGGCGCGCTTGGAAGGCTTGCATGCCGAAGTTGATACCAAGGGCCGTGCCTTTTACCGAGTCCCGAATAGGTACGATGACGAAAGCGATTATCTTGTTTATCAGCACCTTATCGACAGCGCCCCGCCGTTTTACCTATTAGATAAACCCATCAACATAGATTGCCCGGTACGCATGCTGCATGGCGCGCAGGATGATGTTGTGCCTTGGTATCGCTCGCAATCTGTTATGAAAAATTTAACAGGCTCTGACGTTAAGCTGACTGTGCTCAAAGATGGAGACCATCGTTTATCAAAAGAAGGTGAGCAAATGGTTATCGAAACCGCGTTGTGTGAATTAATTGCTAAGGCCGAATAAAACCCTATTTTTAATCGTAAACGCCTACTCTATCTCAGAGATCTGTGATATCCCTATACGTGTAGTTGTTAAGGAATAGTATGCGACGGGGGAAATATGGCAACGATCAAATCGGTAGATGGCACAGCCAAGCAACGAGTTCAGGCTAAGTTACGAATGATTCGTAACGGCGGCAGTATCGTTAATTCGGTGCGTGCAAGCCGATGCGCCTCGGTAGCGCAACGCCAACAGAGCTTTAATAGTCAGCAAGGTTCTAAGTCAGAAAGCGGGGCTTTATCAAAATCGGCATCCGGTGAAACGACTTGGGAATCGGTCGATGCGGGAGCCAACGACATCATCGTTGACGTTTTCATTGAGCTGCAAGACGAGTTTGTCGATTTGTACCAGAGTCTTTGCTTGCCCAACCCAAACGAGTTGCAAGACGATGCGCGATCCAACCTTGAGTTAAACATAACTCAAGCCGCGGGCCGCTATCTCACCGCCGAAGTGTCACTCTCTATGCTAGATATGTTGCAGCAGTGTTCGCAAGTTGTATCTATCGAGCTTGGGCAAGAGATCAAAGTGGCTCCGCCAATCCTAGCGCAGCAAGTCGATTTGAGCGCCCGCCCGCCCTCGCGCCGAATTAAAGATCGATTCAAGCATGATAAAGGTGCCAATGTTCTGATCGGCATTATTGATATTGGTGGTTTTGATTTCGCGCATCCAGACTTTCTTGATAACGAGGGCGAAACTCGGTTTATTGAAATATGGGATCAAGCAGGAGAAACGCGCAAGCCTCCAGCGCCCTATAGTTATGGCGCTTTGATTGAGCAAAAGCACATGAGCCGGGCTATTCAAGCCAGCGCAAGTGTGGGCGGCCTGCCAGCGTATGAGTTAGAACCGCAAAGTTTGCAGATGCGCGCATCGCATGCAACTCATGTGACGAGTATTGCCGCCGGTGCCAAAGGTATCTGTCCGAAAGCTTTACTCGCAGGTGTCTCCTTGGCGTTGCCAAGCGATCACAATGACCGGCGCTTGTCGCTGTATGACTCAACCCGTCTGGCACACGCGGTGGATTATTTGTTCGACCTAGGCAAGCGCTTGGACAAACCCGTGGTGATCAATATCAGCCTTGGCACAAATGGGCATGCTCATGATGGCACGAGTATTGTGAATCGATGGCTTGAGCGTGCTTTGGATGTGCCGGGTCGAGCGATCTGTGTGGCGGCCGGTAACGCAGGTCAAGAAGCCCCCACTGGCCCAGACGATTTAGGCTTTATGCTAGGCCGAATTCACTCTAGTGGACGCATTAGCGCCAGCGGCTTGAGCAGCGACCTAGAATGGGTTGTGGTTGGCGATGGCAGTGGGGATCTATCTGAGAATGAATTAGAAATTTGGTATGGGCCACAAGACCGCATTGCGATTGAGATTCGGCCGCCAGACAGTTCTAAGTGGATTGGGCCGATCGAACCTGGCGAGTTTCTTGAAAATAAATGGTTAAAAAATACCGGGTTTCTAAGTATCTACAATAATCTTTATGCGCCTTCAAATGGTGACAATCACATTGCGATTTTTTTAAGCCCCTTTATGAGTGAGACCGCCCCTATTGGTATTAAACGGGGTAAATGGACAGTCCGCTTGCACGGTCGAGATGTACGCGATGGGCGCTTTAATGCCTGGATCGAGCGTGATGATCCGCGCCGAGTGCGCCGAGCCAAGACTGAATCAGCATGGGCCTACCCCTCGTTTTTCTCGCGCCGAACGGCCGTTGATAATTCAACCGTGAACTCCTTGGCGGCCGGTCATAAAATCATCTCGGTAGCCAACTATGATGAAGATAAAGAATCCATACACATTACCAGCAGCCAAGGCCCAACCCGAGATGGACGCAGTAAGCCAGAAATCGCTGCGCCGGGCGCCGAGATATTAGCTGCAAACGGCTTTGCCTCACGGGACAAACCATGGGTAAAGATGACGGGCACCAGCATGGCTTCGCCCTATGTGACTGGTGTCGTCGCGCTAATGTTAAGCGCCGACCGTCAACTCACGGCGGCGCAAATCTCTGGCATTCTCAAGCGCAACGCCAAACCCTTACCAAGCACCAACTACAACTGGCAAAACGATGCTGGTTTCGGTGTGGTGGACGCCGCGAGCAGTGTTCGCGAAGCTTCCGACATTCATACTCTTAAGGACAAAACAGGATGAAAATAGAAGCATTCCACGTAAAAGATGGCGACTGCCTGCTCCTCAGTACCGACACCTCCAATGTATTGGTTGATGGTGGGCGAGGCACAGCGTTTAAAGATCATGTCATGCCGCGACTGGCGCAGTTAGAGCAACAGCAATTGGATATCGATCTGCATGTCATATCGCACATTGATGATGATCATATCTCCGGCGCACTCGAACTCATCGAATCCCAAATTGCATGGAAAGCATTTGATTTCCAAAGCCAGGATTCAGACTTTATCGGCCCAAGCCCCAAATTAGCGCGCACACCTGAGATAAAACAAATTTGGCACAATGGTTTTAACGAACTCATCAACGACGACTCAGGTAAGGTTGAAGGTGCGTTAAATTCAGCAACCCGAACTCTTGGGCTCAATAGCACCTACAATAATTTGTTTGAGTTGTACGAGAATCTAACCAACGGTGTACGCAGCACCATCGAATACAATTACCGTTTGGATTTATGCGGTTTCGGTGATCGGCTCAACATTCCCTCCGCGCGCAGCGACAAGCTAATCGTGTTAGCCAATGACACCAGCCCCATCGTAGTAGGGGACATCAGTATTCGCATCTTGGGGCCAACGGTTGCGATGTTGAACGAGCTGCGAGACTACTGGAATGATTGGCTAGAAAATCACAATTTAGATGTGCCAGCGCTGCGCCGCGAAGCCGAGCAAGATGCTCAGGATTCCGGTATCAGCCTCGAACAAGCGACCTTAAATTTGTTGTTAAAAGAGGCCAGCAGTTTGGGCGAAGGCGAAGATGGCATCAGTGAACCCAATTTGGCATCTTTGACAATGCTGCTCGAACATCAAGGTAAGACTGTATTGTTGACTGGCGATGCAGGTAGTCGCGAGTTATTAGATGGCCTCGCGCAACACGGTATGTTGGATAGTGGTGCGCTGCATGTGGATGTTTTAAAGGTGCAACATCACGGTGCAGCCGCCAATGTGACCAAGGAGTTTTGCGAGAAAGTCACTGCCACACATTACATTTTTTGCGGTAACGGTGCTCACACAAATCCCGAGAAAGTTGCGGTCGACGGCCTCATTGAGCATCACCTCGCAATGGTACCCGGCGATGCGCCAATGCATCTCTGGTTTACTACACATAGCACAACCAAAGGCATCACCAAAAAGCAAAAAGAATACTTAGAATCCCTCGAGCAACATCTTGATCAGAGGTGGGCTAACCAAGCAGCGCGCATCGTTCGGCATTATCCTCAAGATGATGGTGTTAGTTTAAGCGTAAAAATTGATTTAAGTTAGCAATCAAAGACAGGCTAAAAGAGCCGCGACTAGAACGGCTCTTTTGCTCCAACGCTCGGAAAACATTAGCTGGCTTATGCAGCCAAGCTCTGGTCAGAATCTTGTGCCTTTGTCTCGTAGGTGAGCAAATACTCAAAGGCCGCCAATGATGCTTTTGATCCTTCGCCCATAGCGATGACGATTTGCTTATACGGTACGGTGGTCACATCGCCGCAGGCAAAAATGCCTTCTTCTGAGGTTTGGCATTTCTCGTCGATGATGATCTCGCCATATTGCGTGCGCTCGACCAAGCCTTCGGCGAATTGGCTATTCGGGATCAAACCAATTTGCACGAACACACCGGCGAGCTCGATTTGCTCGATCTCACCTGAGTCTCGGTGCTCAAATTCAATCGCGTTGACTTTGCCGTTTTCTGCGAGAATTTGCTTGGTAGCCACATTTTTCAAGATGGTGATGTTGTCTCGTTTTTCGGCTTGGTCTATCAGCACTTGGTCGGCTTTGAGTGTTGGCATAAATTCGAAAACGGTGACGGACTTAACAATACCGGCTAAGTCTAAAGCCGCTTCAATGCCCGAATTACCGCCGCCGATGACGGCAACGTCTTTGCCTTTAAAGAAAGGCCCATCGCAATGCGGGCAATAGGCCACGCCATTGCCGATGTTTTCTTTTTCACCGGGTACGCCAAGTTCCCTCCAATTTGCTCCAGTCGCTAGAATTAAGCTCTTGGTCTGAATGGTCTCACCAGACGACAGTGTCAGTGTTTTGACCCGACCTTTTTCGATGTTGTTAACCCGCACATGTTCTTTCACAGTGATTTCGTAGTCTTGTAAATGCGCTTGCAAATTCCCCGTGAGTTCAGGGCCCGTGGTCGATGAGATCGAAATAAAATTTTCGATGCCCATGGTATCTTTCACTTGGCCGCCCAAGCGCTCAGCGACTAAGGTCACTTTAAGACCTTTGCGAGCGGAATAAATGGCTGATGCTACACCGGCTGGGCCACCGCCAACGACGGTGACATCTTGCAATGGCAAGCTGGGTTCTGAACTTGCATGGTTCATGGCCGGATATTTCTCAGCCATTTTGGTAACGAGTTCGCTGATGCTGATTTTGCCATTGGCAAAACGCTCACCGTTTAAAAAGACAACGGGTACGCCTTGGATGTCGCGTTTTTCGATTTCGTCTTGAAACAAACCACCGTCAATCATCTCGGTACGAATATTGTCATTGACCAAAGCGAATTGATTGATGGCTTGCACAACGTCAGGACAGTTATGGCAATCAAGGCTGACAAACACTTCAAACGTGGCGGTTTGATTGACGCGTTTAAGCATGTTGACAAGCGCGTCGTCTAATTTCATTTCAGTCCCCGACGCCCAAAGAATCGCCAACACGATCGAGTTGAACTCGTGGCCGCTCGGGATGCCAGAAAACTGGATACCCGTGGTTTTGTCGGTTACCAATTCAAAGGTAATCGGGCTACGAAATCCGGCGTCACGTTCTTCGAGTTTGATGTGGTCGGAAGCGGATGCGATGCCGCTTAAGAACTCAAGCAGTTCAGCACGTTTTGCGTGCTCACCGGTTTGCAATACGAAGGTAACATCGTTCTTCATATTGGCGGTGTAGTTCTTGAGCGCGTTCAAAATATCATTGCTTAACATGATTGATTCTCCAATAAAATGGTTAGCTAAGGCCGGGCGCGGGGGTGTGTAAACCCGGCCTAACGCTCAGGCTTAGATTTTGCCGACTAAGTCTAAAGATGGCGCCAATGTTGCTTCGCCTTCTTGCCATTTGGCTGGGCAAACTTCGCCAGGATTGTTGCGTACGTATTGCGCTGCTTTTACTTTGCGCAGTAAATCGCTGGCGTCACGGCCAATGCCTTCGGCGGTGATCTCCATCGCCTGAATGATACCGTCTGGGTCAACAATAAAAGTAGCGCGGTCAGCTAAGCCAACGCCTGGACGCATCACATCAAAGTTGTTAGTAATAACGCCATTTGGATCGCCTAACATCGTGTACTCGATCTTGCCGATCGTGTCAGATGCATCGTGCCAAGCTTTATGTACGAAGTGCGTATCAGTTGATACTGAAAATACCTCTACGCCCATACCTTGTAATTCAGCGTACTGGTCTTGCAAGTCGCCAAGCTCAGTTGGGCAGACAAAAGTAAAGTCTGCTGGGTAAAAGAAAAAGATGGCCCATTTGCCTTCGACGTCTTTTTCGCTTACTTCAATGAAATCACCATTGCGAAAAGCTTGAGTGGTGAACGGTTGAATTGCAGTGTTAATAAGAGCCATGGTGTTTCTCCAAGATTAGATAGAAAAGTAAGTTGTTTATTTAACGAGAATAAGAATAAGGCGCGATTGTTAATTTATAAAGTAGATTGTTTTGAATATAATGATCAGTATTTTAGAATATAGATATTCCCTCATTTAACCGCTTCATATGATCTCGCTCAAACAAATCCGTTACGCGCTGGCGGTGGCCAAGCATTTACATTTTCGCAAGGCCGCCGAAGACTGTGCTATTTCGCAATCAGCCTTGAGCACCGCTCTTTCCGAAATGGAGAAGTTGCTTGGCTTTGCGGTTTTTGAGCGCGACAACAAAAAAGTACTCATCACGCCTGTCGGCGCTCAGTTTTTGGACAAAGCACAGAGCTTGCAATTGCAGGTCGATGATTTAATGAATCTTGCTGATGCACAACGAGGGACGCTAAGTTTTCCCATGCAAGTTGGCATGATTCCAACGATTTGCCCGTATTTACTGCCCAGAGTATTGCCCGAGCTGGCATTGCAGTACCCAGAATTTGAGATGAATGTGTATGAAGAGCAGTCGGCGCAGTTAGTTGACAAAGTACGCAGTGGTGAAATCGACACCGCGGTACTGGCTTTGCCGTACCCAATCGAAGGTTTGCTGAGTTTCGAGTTTTGGCAAGAAGACTTGTTTTGGATATCGCACAAAGAGGATAATCCCAGCACTAATGAAGTCGTGACCACCAAAGAGTTGGAGCAATCAAAGTTGATTTTGTTGCGAGATGGACATTGCCTGAAAGATCATGCTTTAAGTGCCTGCCAGCTTTCGAGCGAACAAGCAAAGAGCCTGAATGCCACCAGCTTAACCACTTTGATTCAGTTGGTCATCGGTCGTTTTGGTTCAACGTTAATTCCGGAACTTGCGTTAACGCAATTGGTCAAAGCCAACCCCAGTTTAAGCGTTAAGCGCTTGGCCGAGAAAGGCCCGCACCGACGTTTAGCGTTTGTGGTAAGGCCCAACTACACCAATCTTAAAAACATTGATGCCTTGATACAGATATTCAAGTCGCAACTCAAACAACAACAAACCAACTTAGCCGCATCATGAGTAACCAAACCGTTATTATCGGAGCCGGTATCAGTGGCCTAGTGGTTGCGCTGCGCCTTGCTCAACAAAGCCAATCTTTTAAAGTGCTTGAATCGCGCTCACGCATTGGCGGGCGGATCAAATCGGTTGCTGGTTTTGATCTAGGGCCGTCTTGGTTTTGGCCGGGGCAAGCCAACGTTGAAGGCTTAGTGAGAGAGCTGGGCTTGAGTGAGCGAGTCGTAAATCAATATTCCAAAGGCGAGGGCGTTTACGAGCGAGCCGATGGGTCAGTGGTTCGTGGGGTTGGTGGCTTTTCTATGGGAGGTTCATATCGTTTGCAAGGCGGGCTTGCTTATCTAACTAAGGCAATTGAAGAAGAAATAAATCGCTTATACGGCCAAGACTGGTTGCACTTGAATTCGTCGGTGACCCAGATCACAGCCGTTGATGATTCCATTGAATTGAGAGTCTCTGCGCCTCAGCAAAGCTACTCAGGGCAGCGCGTCGTTTTAGCCTTGCCCCCACGCGTTGCTCTGGCGTCAATCGATTTTTCTCCAGCGCTAACTGAGGATCGAACAATAAGCCTCAATCAAATCGAAACTTGGATGGCTGGGCATGCCAAAGCGGTATTTGAATACCCCGAGCCGTTTTGGCGACACCACGGTCTGTCTGGTGATGCAATCAGCGAGCGCGGCCCTTTACGCGAGATTCATGATGCCAGCCTCGACGATCAAACGCGCTATGGCTTATTTGGTTTTTTTGGCCTTGAACCGCCAGTGCGCAAAAACCTAGACGGCGAGGCCAAACAAGCACAGTTGCAATCGGCTTGCTTGGCACAACTGTCGCGCTTATTTGGCGAGCAAGCTGCGCAGCCCTCACAGGTTTACCTACAAGATTGGTCGCGCCAATGGCAAACCGCAACCGAGTTAGACCAGCGTATTCAAAGTCACCATCCTTTGAATCAGTGGTCAGATAAAACCGAAGCCAGTTTTGATCACAGACTTATTTGGAGTTCCAGCGAGGCCGCTACTGGGCAAACCAATGGCTACATTGAAGGTGCTGTAGTCGCGGCCGAGGCGACGGTCTCGCAATTAGTCAGATAATCAGAATCGCGAACCTAAGGCGGCGAGCAGCTTAAAAATAGGCGACAATTCACGTATGAATCTACAAGAGTTCCGACAAAGTTATACGCAAGGGCGTTTGCGCCGGCACGACTTGCAAGCAAATCCGATCGCGCAATTTGAGCAGTGGTTAAATGAAATGCTGGCTTCGGGCTTAGCCGAGCCTACGGCGATGAGTGTCGCGACGGTGAATGATATTGGTGAACCCAGCCAGCGTTACGTTCTACTCAAACGTGTCGACGAAGAGGGTTTCGTATTTTTTACTGACATGCGGAGCCAAAAAGGCAAAGAAATTGCGGTCAATGCCAAAGTGAGCTTGCTGTTTCCATGGCACGCATTCGAACGGCAGGTTCGAGTCAAAGGGCAGGCCTGCGAGTTACCGCGTGCCGACGTAGACGCTTACTTTAATTCTCGCCCGTTAGGCTCTCAACTCGCCGCCTATACTTCTGAGCAAAGCCAAGTGATTGACTCACGCAGCAACTTAGAAAAACAGTATCAAGCTAACCAACAAGAACTGGGTGACTCAATTCCATTGCCTGATCGATGGGGCGGCTATCGAGTCACACCGTTTGAAATAGAATTTTGGCAAGGCGGCGAGCACCGCTTACATGACCGCTTCCGATATCGCTTTACAGACCAGGATCAATGGATCATCGAGCGACTCCAGCCGTGATTGGCTTCGTGCTGAGGCTACATAATTGTTAGCGACTTGATTCCATGCTTGATCCAGTCACTTTGGTGCTCTATTCAAGGGGAAGTCATGATGTTGCTTATTGGTTTATTTAGGAAAAAGAGTTACCTGGCCAACTTTTTTGTCGGTTGTTCCAAACAGCCAGTTTTGTTCTTCGGCCAGAAAGAGTTCAATGAATGAGTCTGACCAAGGACAAGCACAACTAAACCTCGAAATAGCGGCTTGGTCGCAAACTTTAGAACCAGTTTAAGGATCGAACAGAGTTACGAATGGTGCTGTCTAGAAAATCACTTATCGCATTGGGCGATGGGTTGTTTATCTGGATAGGCTGTCTAATCAAGAAACTCAACATATAGTTAATAACAATTAATGTTTAGCCATTCACCGTTATGCATGGTTTTACGGCATAGGAAATCTCTCTTGTCGTTAAATTTTTCAAAATTATTGGAACTCGTAGCCGGAGCGGCTTATGCTGGATGAGTCTCACATAAGCTGTGGTACTTGTTTGGTGAGACTGTCCCCTACAGATACTACCCTACAGATAGTAAAAATAGGATTACCATGAAAATCAGAAAAACCTTCTTGCGTCATACCCTTTGTGGCTTATCTCTAGCCTTGGTAAGCCAGTCAGCGGTTGCTGTCTTTCCAAGTGATCAATCAAACACTGTTACTTCAAGAGCGATTACCGCTACAACAAATCAATCGATTGTTACTCCACGTTTCATTGTTAAGTACGTTAAAGGCGCAAATGCTCGGTCGCTGTCCAGTTTGTCTTCGAATCTATCGGATATGGCGCAAGTAAGCGGGCACCAAATGAAAGTTTTGCGCGAAACCGCCACTGGTGCGTTCGTTGTACAAGCGCAAGGAGATATGACTCAGCTTGAAATTCAAAATATGGTGCAAGAGATGTCGGGAGATCCGAACATTGAGTACTTTGAAGAAGA
>CALAKU010000025.1 GCA_937922925.1 uncultured Arenicella sp.
ACCGTTGGTTTGTATGACGTGCTTTTGATTTGGACGACGTGCTGTTGGTTTGGACGACGTACTGTTGGTTTGGACGACGTACTGTTGGTTTGGACGACGTACTGTTGGTTTAGATGACGTACTGTTGGTTTGGACGACGTACTGTTGGTTTGTATGACGTGCTTTTGGTTTGGATGACGTGCTTTTGGTTTGTATGACGTGCTTTTGATTTGGACGACGTGCTGTTGGTTTAGATGACGCACCGTTGGTTTGGACGACGCACCGTTGGTTTAGATGACGTACCGTTGGTTTAGATGACGTACCGTTGGTTTGTATGACGTACTGTTGGTTTGGATGACGTACTGTTGGTTTAGATGACGCACCGTTGGTTTAGATGACGTACTGTTGGTTTGGATGACGTACCGTTGGTTTAGATGACGTACTGTTGGTTTGGATGACTTGCTTTTGCTTTCTATAATATGCTTTTAGTTGAGAAACATGCCTCCCCCAAGGTCACCCTGACGAAAGTCAGGGTCTATACTCAAAACTAAGCTCAATATCGCAATCGAGCACAAACACTACATCCCTCGTTGCTCTAAAACCGCTCTCGCAATCCGAAAACATTCAACGCCCTGCGGCACACCGCAATAAATTGCAATGGCATGAATGGCTGCGCGAATTTCATCTTTCGTTACGCCGTTATTAATCGCGCCATTTAGATGCAACTCCCATTCATGCATTTTACCCAAGGCCGCAATCATCGTAAGGTTCATCAGTGAACGGGTTTTGGCATCGATGGTGTCGTCGCCCCAACCAAAGCCCCAACACCATTCGGTCATGGCCTCTTGAAAAGGCATGGTGAAGTCGTCAGCCTTATCTAAGGCGTTCTCGACGTACTCTGCGCCGAGTGTGGCTTTACGTTTAGCAAGGCCTTTTTCAAAAAGTGCTTTATCCATTGTTTTTACCCTTGGTCGTCTGCACGAGTTGGCGTTTGTTGCAAACCAGCTTGCATGGCTTGCTGAATATGTTCACGGCAGGCTTTCGAGGCGCCTCTGGCGTTCTTTTTAACAATAGCATCAATCATCTTGCGCAGGCTTTTAGGGCCTTGGGTTTGCCTTGCTTTGGAACTCAGTGATCGAAGTCGCAATTGATTAATGCGGCTATTGAGCTGCTTAATTAAGTCCCAGGTGATTTCCAAGCCCCCGATTTGAAAAATCATGGCGTACAAATTCGTGGTGTCTTCTAAGGCTTCGATGACCTTATTTGCTTTGAGCTTTTTCTCGATGCGATCCATTAAAATCAAAAGCGCCTTACCTTGTTCTGAATGAATAGCTTGGGCGCATTTGGAAACCGCCTCGGCTTCCAGTGAGGCTCGCAAATGATAAATCTCTTGTATTTGCGCCACACTCAGCTCGGTGACTACTGGCCCAGCATTGGGCACAATGGTCACCAGCCGCTCGCTTTCCAAATGCCGCACGCATTCTCTTACCACAGTGCGACTCACACTCAATTGATCAGCGATGGCACGTTCGACCAAACGCTGCCCGGGCGTAAACTGGCCGAGCATAATCGCGTTACGCAATTCAATGAGTGCGCGCTCTTTAAGCGTTATAGGGCGTTCAATGGCTTGCATAAGATGAATCTGGGATTTTGACCATAGAGGTCGCATTGAGCATAGGGTAGCTTTTGTCAGTTGTATTATGGTATACCATAATACAACCATCGTCTAATAACACCTTAACGAGCATTCCACATGGCAGCCGAAATCCGAAAACTCGTACACTACAAAGAAACGACCTTGATAGAAGGCTACAAACAAGCCTCTAAGCCGTGGCAACAGTTTGCGGTGGCCGCCGTTATCACCAATCCCTGGGCCGGTGCTTATCATGACGATTTAAAACCTGAGATAAACGATTGCGCGCCCGGGCTTGGCGAACTGTTGACCCATGAGATCTGTGAGCTTGCCGGCGGCGCCGATAAAATCGAAGCTTATGGTAAAGCCGCTGTGGTTGGTGGTGCAGGTGAAATAGAACATGGCTCAGGCATGATTCATACGCTCAAATTCGGCAACTTTTACCGCGAAGCCGTGCAAGCCAAGAGCTATCTCTCGTTCACCAATACCAGAGGCCCAGAGAACGCGGCGATTATGATTCCGATGATGCACATCCATGATCTTGGCATGCGCTCACATTATTTGACTATCCAATTTTCGATAGCCGACGCGCCACGTCATGACGAAATGGTGGTGGCTTTGGGCGGCGCTTCAAGCGGTCGACCGCATCATCGCATTGGCGATCGATATCAAGACCTTAAAGAAATGGGTCACGATGTGGACAACCCCGCTGCGGTTAAAGAATGATCCCGGTCTTTGAAAAGCAAATATCAAATGGCGGGACAGCTTACGCCCGCTGGGGAGAGAATCGTGATGTCACTGCTATCCTCATCCATGGCGTGGGCTTGCGAGCAGAGAGTTGGTATCGACAAGTTGACGCCTTAAAGGGCGAGTTCGATCTTATTGTGCCCGATCTGCCCGAGCACGGTTCAAGTCAGGCTCTTCAAACCAGTTTTGACGACTTGGGCTTGGCTCACTATGTAGTCTCTTTACGTAATTTCATCGAAGAAACAGTGGTGGCCGACAAACCCATTATTCTGTGCGGGCATTCATTGGGCGCATTAATCAGTATCGAACTTGCGGCTCAGCTCGCCGATTCGGTTGTTGGTTTGGCGGCGCTCAACACCGTTTTTGAGCGAAGCGACGAAGCTCGCCAAGCGGTCCAAGCCCGAGCTGCTAAACTAAATCAAAGCGACTCCATTATTGGCGTTCAACAAACGCTGCAACGCTGGTTTAGTAACTCACCAACTGATGACATGAAGTGTTATGCACAGTATTGCCAACATTGGCTGGAGAACAATTCCGTAAGCGGTTATGCCAAGGCCTACAAAGTATTTTCCGATCAATACGGTGCTCGCCCCAGCGCTTTAAACCAACTGCTTTGCGAGACCGCTTTTATGACCGGGCAGAATGACCCTAACTCAACGGCCGAGATGACTTTGGCATTAAAAGCTCATCTTAATGAATTTGGCCAAGCCAAAGAATGCAAGTCGCTAGTCGTCAACGATGCCGGCCACATGATGCCTCTAACTCATCCCGAGCCAGTTGTTAATGAGCTCTTGGCATTCAAACACCCGGCTCACCAATCTCAGCGCGAACGAGTTGCCTCATGAGCAAAATAGACCCCATTGAATTGCGTAATGCCTTTGGCAAGTTTATGACCGGGGTAACGGTGGTTACCACCAAGGATACCAACGGCACCCCCCTCGGCTTTACCGCCAACTCGTTTTCGTCGGTGTCACTTGAGCCGCCCTTATTATTGGTTTGCCCTGCAAAGTCTTTATCGAGTTTCGATGCCTTTGCCAATTGCGACTACTTTCATGTCAATGTTTTGGCGCATGATCAACAAGCCGTCTCTAATCGTTTCGCCTCCAAAACTGGGGATCGCTTTGAAGAGACAGACTGGCAAGCCGATGCCAATGGCAGCCCCAAGATAGCCGGCGCTATCGCCTCGTTTAGCTGTAAACGAGACCGCAGTATTGACGCAGGCGACCATATAATTTTACTTGGTGAGGTCACGCATTTTGACAGCAGTGATGACACCGGCTTGGGCTATAGCGCAGGTGGCTACTTCAGTTTAGAAATGGAACGCAAAGCCGCTGAGCTAGAGAACCAAACCAATGAATCAAGTAATAAAGTCATCGCTGGTGCGTTTTTAGAACACGAGGATCAACTACTTTTAATGCACCATGGCGATCAGCTGCAATTGCCGCAAATTGAATTGGACGACGAGCAAGCAAGCTTTGATCTTTTAAAAGAGCATCTCTCAGATTTACTTAAATGCTCAGTGAGCGTGGGTTCTGTGTTTTCGATTTTTGAGCATGAGAACCAAGCCGCAACGTCGATCTACTATCGAGTAAGCCTAGACAACGATGACGCACAAGCCAACAGCCATGGCGCGTTATATCCGATCAAGGCGATTGAGCTTGATCGCATTGCTACCGATTCCAGCCGCACCATGATTCGCCGATATGTCACCGAACACGAATCCGGCAACCACACCATTTACGTTGGCTCAGAGAGCCAAGGCAAAATCCACAAAGTAGGAGGCTAAGCACCATGAGGTTTTCTCTTTTTGCGCATATGGAGCGCGTTGATAACAGCCGCACTCATAGCGAACTTTACGACGAATTTATCAAGCTCTGTCAGATAGCAGATGAAGGCGGCATGTGCACGGTTTGGACCGGCGAACACCATGGCATGGATTTTACGATTGCGCCAAATCCATTTATCAGCCTGGTCGACATTGCCAACAAAACCAAGAACATTCGACTTGGCACGGGCACGGTGATTGCGCCGTTTTGGCATCCAATCAAACTGGCTGGCGAAGCCGCCATGACCGATCTAATTACTGGCGGTCGTATTGAACTCGGCATCGCTCGTGGCGCGTACATGTACGAATACGAACGACTCATGCCGGGCTTAGACGCATGGCAAGCCGGGCAGCGCATGCGTGAAACCGTACCCGCGATTAAACAATTATGGGAGGGCGATTACGCTCATGAAGGTGAGTTTTATTCCTTCCCAAGCGCGTCTTCCTCGCCTAAGCCTTTACAAGAAAATGGCCCGCCAATTTGGTTGGCCGCGCGCGACCCCAACACACATGAATTTGCCATTGAGAACGATTGCCATGTGCAGGTCACACCACTGTGGCAAGGCATGGAAGAAATCGAACAGTTAATGAGCAATTTCAAACAAGCTAAGGCCAGTAGCGGCAAAGGCGACAAAGCTCAAATCATGCTCTTGCAGCATGGCTATGTCGGTAACGATCAGGCCGATGTCGACGAGGCGGTGAAATGCATTAACCGCTTTTATTGTTACTTTGGTTCGTGGTTTCAAAACAAGCGATCGGTGAGCCAAGGCCTGCTTGACGAGTTAAGCGAAGACGAAATGCAGGCCATGGAAATGTACTCGCCTGACAAGCTGCTGAACAACATGCCCATCGGTGTGGCTAGCGATGTGACTGAACGCATCAAAATCTACGAGCAAATGGGGTACGATGAGTTCTCACTATGGATTGATTCCAGCATGAGCTTCGAGCAAAAGCGCGGCTCTCTCGAACGCTTTATCAATGATGTGATGCCCCACTTTAGCTAAACCCAGTTAACCGTTCACAGCGAGCGCTTTATGACGCAACCTCAACCGCACTTCCCACTTTACATTGACGGTGAATTTCTGGCCGGCAGTCAGCAACAAATCATGTCGTCTCAAAACCCCGCCAACGGGCAAACCTGGGCCAGTTTTGATTGCGCCGATGCCGATGATGTCGACCGCGCGGTAAAAGCAGCCCGCCGTACCTTGTTTGACCCTCAATGGGCTGGCTTGGGCGCTACCGGGCGATCCAAATTACTGCACAAACTGGCCGACTCAATTGAAGTCCATGCCCAAGAACTCGGCGAACTCGAAACTCAAGACAGCGGTAAACTCTTAGCCGAAACACGCGCTCAAACCGCCTATGTGGCCGACTACTATCGCTACTTTGCTAGCCTCGCGATGACCCTCGAAGGCACAGTCATTCCCATCGACAAACCCGACATGCACGTATTCACCAGCCGCGAACCGATTGGCGTGGTGGCCGCGATACCACCTTGGAACGCGCAAATGTTTTTAACTGCGACCAAGCTTGGCCCTGCTTTAGCCGCGGGTTGTACGGTGGTAATTAAAGCCAGTGAAATGGCACCTACGCCCATGCTGAAATTTGCCGAGTTGATTCATGAGGCAGGCTTTCCCGCTGGCGTGGTCTCGGTGATAACGGGCGATGCACAAAACTGCGCGATTCCACTCACCGCCCATCCGGATATAGACCGCATTGCGTTCACCGGTGGGCGCGATACCGCGCGCCATGTAGTACGCAATTCTGCTGAGAACTTTGCTATTACCTCGCTAGAGTTAGGCGGCAAGTCTCCTATTATTGTCTTTGAAGATGCGGATATTGAGAGCGTCACTAACGGCATCATCGCTGGCAACTTTGGCGCGTCAGGCCAATCATGCGTGGCGGGTTCGCGAGTGATTGTTCAGAGCAGCATCTTCGACGAGGTATTGGCCACACTCAAAGAAAAATCCAAATCTATTATTGTGGGCGACCCGCTTGAGGCCAACAGCCATATGGGGCCGTTGTGCACAAAAACGCAAGTCGATCATGCGGCAAAAACGGTTGCTAAATCAGTAGAGCAAGGCGGCATTGTGCATTTGGGCGGCGAGCCATTATCGCTTAACAATGGCCAATATTTTCAAGCCACAATCATTGAATGCCCGCATACCGAAGTCAGCTCGTTTAATACTGAATTTTTTGCGCCGGTGATGTCGCTCGTCCGTTTTGAGACCGAGCAAGAAGCCATCGAGATTGCTAACAATAATGACTACGGCTTGGGCTCAGGCTTGTTCACTCAGAACCTGGCCAGAGCGCATCGTGTGTCCAGCAAAATTCGTGCTGGCATCTGTTACGTAAATACCTATCGCGCTATTTCGCCATTGGCGCCTTTTGGTGGTTTTAAAGATTCGGGCTATGGCCGCGAGGCTGGCTCGGAGGCGCTCTTAGATTACACACGCACTAAAACCACTTGGATCAACCTTTCGGATGAACCCATGGCCAACCCATTTGTAATGCGCTAAGTTTTAGGGCGTACAGAAATATGAGCAAACTCACAATTCACGTTGATCAAAGTGGCTTTTACAAGGGCTTCAATCGCAGCGTCGCACTAAGCTCTAAGTTTATTATTCTCGCCATCGTGGTTTGGGCGGCCAGCGCGCCAGAGTACGCAGGCGCGGTGCTCGACAGCATTAAGAACTGGACCTTCTACAACTTACAGTATTACTACAATTGGGCCGTCGGGTTTTTCATTTTAATTTGCCTCGCGTTATTGATACACCCCAAATGGGGCCGCATCAAATTAGGCGCAGCCGACGCCAAACCTGAATTCTCAAACTTCTCATGGTTCTCAATGATGTTTGGAGCCGGGATTGGCATAGGCATGCTGGGCTTCGCGACCGGTGAGCCTATTAGCTATATGGATGACAATCCGGACATCCGCGCCAGCGCAATCGAGATTCAATCGCAGTTTGCCGAGCAAGGCATTCTCTTAGGCGAAGGCGAAACAGTTTGGACACGCTACAACAAAGAAGTCGCACAGAAACGAATCGAACCGATTGCAGGTCTGGTTGAGCCGCGTACATTAAGTGCGGTTAAAACCGTGTATCGCTATGAGTTTTTGCATTGGGGATTCAGCGCTTGGTGTTGTTACGCCCTCGTAGGCATTGCTCTGGCGTTTGCGGCCTACACGCGTGCGCAACCTCTCACGATTCGCTCCACGCTGGTGCCCCTGTTCGGCCAACGTTTGCAAGGCGGGCTGGGCCACGTCGTTGACATTACCGCCGTGGTCGCCACCGTCTTAGGCATTGCCCAAACCATCGGGCTGGGCTTGAGCACTTTTGCGTCCGGCGTTTTCAATATTACTGGCTGGGCGTGGCTGGTAACGGCCAGCGGCTCCAATGAACCAACGCTTGCCGCCTTACTCTTAGCCTTAGCCATTGTGATGGTGTGCTCGATTCTTTCGGCACTCTCAGGGGTTGGCAAAGGCATCAAATGGCTCAGTAATTTGAATATGGTGTTGTCCTTTGGTTTGCTGGCTTTCTTTTTACTCTTTGGCTCGACCCTGTTCTTTTTATGGATACTCGGCACTGGGCTAGTTGATTACGTGCTCGCACTGCCCTCTCTCACGTTTTATGTTTTCCCCAGTCAGGAACCTGGCTCGCCTGGCGAATGGCAAGCTTGGTGGTCTATTTTCTATTGGGCGTGGTGGATTGCGTTTGCGCCGTTTGTTGGCATGTTCCTTGCCAGAATTTCTAAGAACCGCACTATTCGAGAATTCGTACTTGGCGCTGTCTTAGCACCTTCTTTAATGTGCTTTATCTGGTTCGCCCTGCTTGGCGGCACCGCCATTGATTTAGAACTCAATGGTACCGCCCAAGGCAGCATTTACGATAAATCACTAACCGCGCAATTGTTTGAAGTGATTAACGTGATGCTGGATTCTTACCTTGAAGTGATCATGTCGTTCTTGATCATCATCCTTCTATTAACCTATCTTGTCACCTCGGCCGACTCGGCAGCGCTAGTCGCGAATATCATCAGTGCCGGTGGCGACACCGAACAAGCCCCCAGCTCGCAGATTCTTATTTGGGGCGCATTGATTACTGCTTGTATTGCCGCCCTACTAATCGCAGGCGGGCTTAATGCTATCCAAGCCGCCATGATCATTGGCGCACTGCCGTTCTCATTTATTATGCTGTTAATGGGCGTTAGTTTGATTAAGGGCGTCATAAATCACAACCAT
>CALAKU010000026.1 GCA_937922925.1 uncultured Arenicella sp.
CCTGCGGCGAGCAAAATTCGGCCATCGTCCGCTCGAATCAAGCCGTTGTTTTCTACCCTAGGTGCAATTAAAACGACGTCACCATTAGGCCCAGCAGCGATGTAGCCATTATTGGTAATTGAACCGGTTGCGCCAGCGAAACTAAAATTACCGTCGATAAAATCTTGGTCACTCAAGTCAAGACTAGACGCAATAAAACTGGCGGTATCAATGTGTGCCCCTTCGCCAATCACAATCCCATTTGGATTGATCAAAAAGACTCGGCCATTGGAGCTTAAGTCGCCCAAAATATCTGATGGAATTCCACTGGTGACACGGTTTAAAACGGAGGACTGAGCACTGTCTTGCAAAAAACGAACGGCTTCATCGTTTGCAATCGAAAAGTCTTGCCAGTTAATAATGGCGCCATTGCTGTTACGTATATCGAGCGCGTTAGCCGACTCCGTAAACGTAGCTTGGCCGTGAACCACATCGGCACCTTGAGGCGCTGCCATGGCGCCGCTTGCCATCGTTAGCGAAGCCACGCACACAGCGATTTGACGTTGCCTAAACGGCGGTCTTAACTCTTGAGATGGACGTTCCATTTTCATTTTGGCTTTACCGTTAACGACACTGTTTAATTTATTTCGCATATTTCACTCCCGACATAAACTTCCGTGTCGTCATAGAGATTAAAACTGGTGATCTTCTCAGCGTCGTTGCGCAAGAAAACATCCAGGGTTTCGATGCCGTTGCCACGAATAAAGCAATCGACTTCCTCATCATTCTTACGGTTTGTATTTAGATCGCTGTCGAAATCAATCACGCATTTATCACCAGCAGACAAATCGATGTACCAATCTTTGGTGCTCACTCGTATTGCACCATCAATGACGGCGACGTAAACCCCCATCAGCAATTCTTGAAGTTTTTGTCGAGTAATTCGTTCGCGCTGACCTCCATCTCGATCAATCACAAAAATATCAACAAATTTGTTTTGCGCATCTTGCTGACTGGCAATATCGACTTGATCGTTTATTCCTTTGCTGAACTTACAAGTGGCACTGCCCTCTTCGCACAGCTTGATAACAAACGTTGTGCCGCGAATACCAATAGTAGTATTTCGAGCCTTGTAGCTGACTTTTTCTGGTTCAGCCTTACCAATCGCACCAGTCACGGCACGCAAACCGCCTTTTAATAGTTCAAAAGACTGTTTTTCTTGGCCAGGGGTATCAGAGTACTCATTGATATCGAAGCGGGAATCTGGGCGCAGAGTGACCTTGCCGCCGTCGGTAAATTTGATAACCGTAAAACTTCGGCTTGCGGTTTCAATAATATCGCCAAGATACACCGGTGAGCCTTTGGCCAACGCGATAAGATTTCGTTGTTGCGAGCGCGCGGTAACAACGCCTTTGGTCAGCGCTATTTCGCCAACCTGAATCAATGCGCTTGAACTCGCGGCTTGCGCAAAAAGTTTATTCGCGTTGACAGCTAACATGGTCAACACCACAAACAAACCAAACTGAATCGTTAAGGCTCTGGGCCTTGTCGTTTGATAGAGGCTCATAGCTGCGACCTGCCCAAGCCACTTTTAGCGAATGGCCAACGTGGAAAGTATCGCAGCGAAAGATGCCAGCGATCGTCGCCATCATCCGAAGCTAAACTTCCTAAGGTCTGTTCAACGCCATCTAAAATATAGCCGTATTCAAAACTTAGGCTTAGATCAGGCCGAACATTCCACCGTAAACTGGCACCAACACTCGCCAAAGTTTCGTCGGCAACTTCACCAACTTGAGGGTTGTTTTGCGATCCATCCGCATAGTCGAAAAAAGCACCAATCGTTACTTTATTGCCAGCAAAACTTCGCAGCACTTCAAAGGACGACTTGAAACCCTTGTCAACGGTGACCTCTCGTTCCAAGAATCCACGTGGGCCGGGATCACCGAGCGAACCGCCAAAACCGAATTTTTCGCCTGGTATCAAGGCGTCTGAGCTGTTTTGGGCGAATAAGAACCAGCGTGCACGCCAGTTTCGGTCGATTCGATAATCGGCGCGCACATTTAATTTTTGCTTGCTCCAATTGCTGTCTGCCCCGGCGCGCGCATTTTGATAACTGACATCGTCATTGAACTGCCCGCCGCCTAGGTTTGTTGACGCACTGACTACCGCATTTAATAACCATCGCCCAGCATCAAAGCGGCCGATATAATCGATTTCTAGGGGTCGGCTGCGCACATCATTGCCAATGTTTTCAGAACCAAAAAGAATGTCGCTATCGAACAACTTGTCGGTTACTTGAACCCCCAAGCGATGTTGATAATTAGAATATTTGCTCAAATATTGCCGATATCCAATACCAAAGGTTTCTCCCGCACCACTGATATCAAAGGCATCCGCGACTCGGCCTGTGTCGGCACCGGATTGCGAATAAAAAAGGTTCGCCATACCGCGTAATCGAAAAATAGGAACTCGATAGTTGAAGCCAAACTGTTGCAGTTCATCTGGGTCTTCTGGCGAGGTCGCAAAGCTCAAGGCTAGTTGGTGGTCTCGATCTAGGAAGTTTCGATTGTGGTATTGCAAGCCTAACCGCGAGCGGCTAGTTTGCCGACTGCCCGCATTATTGGCCCACGCAAAAAGTTCGTTGGGGTTTTGGTCTTGGACAGTAATATTCGCATCGACAGTGCGCGGCTCTTCACCTTTCACGAATACTACACGCACATCTTTAGCAGGATTGTCTTCGGCCAACAGTAAGGCGCTAGCTATGTTTTGAGTATTGGGACTGCGGCCTTGAGATACCAACGGCAAGCTTCGGGCGATATTTTGATCCGAAAAGTGCTCATTCCCTATGACCGTTACCTCGGCAATACTGACTTTATCGATCTGCAAACGCACCACATCATTTTTAAGCTCTTGGGGCGGCAAGCTAGTGCGAAGAAAATTGTAGCCCTTTCGTGCCAACAATTTGTCTATCTCAGTCGCGGCCTTACGTAATTCCTCAATCCCTATCGGAGTATTCACCAAAGGTTCTAGCACTTTATTGGTTGCCGCTTTTGAAAGTGGGTTTTCTCCTTCTATTGAAAACCCGGTCACAACAAACGAAGTTTGTTGTTGAGCATAGGTATTTTGTGTCATCAATAAAGCGAGTAGGCACAAGCTCATTGCAATGAAATGAACGACGCGTAAGTGATTAAGTTTTTTCATCTCGTGTGTCCTTGAGCTGTGTGTGTTTAGCCAATCACTTTCTGCGGAGATAGGCAGACAAAGTCGTCCATACCACGCTTGTAACGGCGATTTCGATCTATCTTGTGCCAACCACTGTCCTAGCGGCTGCTGACCCACATTATGCAATTGATGCATGTAAAACCCCCGGCTTTAACCGTTTTCTTATACTACTGCTCCGTATGCCTCTCTTAACCCCGACACACGAATTCAGAAACTTCGCAATCAAATCCTAAACTAAGCAAAGAAGGCATCCGTAACAAAACCGCCATCAACTCTTCATAACCCTGCAGGCAACTCGTGGTCTGTCTGCTGGTCAATAAAGTCGCCTGCGATTTGTATTTCTTTGACTAACCTAAAAACAATTACGAACTAAATATCCTAGACTGATCACACCTAGATCAATCGCTTTTAAAACCCTTCGCTAACCCCATTTAGCGAAACCTTTGGTTAAATGGCTGCTCGCATTGGTTGCCAAACCAATTTAGCCATACCAAAGCTTATTGGCTTACCTGAGCATTCCCCTTGCTTCGCTCACGTTAGCGCCAGCTTATATATCAGATAGTAAGAGCCTGCGGAGCTGGTCGCAATCACCCAAATGGACTATTTACAGTTACAAATGAAGACAAACCGGGCCATATGGCCCCCTAATTCATTAAAAGGATGGCAGGAAGCCTTGAATCAACTGTCGATCGTCTCGATTTTAGACTTCGGCGACTCTTTGGGCGGCGAACTTTGCATGTAAGAAATGGCCGCGACTACAAGGACGATTCCCGCTAATTGAGACAGTCCGAACGCCTCATCAAGAACCAACACCGCCGCCACCGAAGTCATTGCTGGCCCAACCGTGCCAGCAATTGCCGTCCGCTGCGGGCCAATGAGAGCAATGGCCTCAGCAATTAAAAAACTGGGGATTACCGTGGTGATAATTGTCATCACCGCAATCAAAACAAAGGCAATCCAAGACAAGTTAAAACCCGAGAAGGTCTCGGCGCTAAGCAAAAAGTGCAACAAAATACAGACGCCACTGGCTAACATTGCCACGACGGTAAAGGTCGTACCACCGACTTGATCGATGATCGGCTTGCTTAACAATACATAGAGTGAAAATGCCAGTACCGACAAAAACATCATTACTGAGCCAAATAAAACCTGAGGCCCAAGATGGCTGAAATCGTAGGCGAATATCAGCCCTACCCCGACATAAGACAGTACTAGGGCGATGGTCACTCGCCAGCTAATTCGCTGACCAAAAATAGCCCATCCAAGAACGGCAACCAAGGTGGGATAGGTAAAGAGAATCAAACGAGCCAATTGTGATGATATCGACTGCAAGCCAATTAGATCGAATAAAGCCGCAACATAAAAACCGATTGCGCCCAGTAACGCGGTATACCAAAGCCAAGCGTAAGGTGAAGTGCGCGGCTTTTCATTTGCGTATTGTTTTTTACGTAGTGCTCGACGCCATACCCATAAGCCGACAGCCAGATATATTGGTAAGGAAATAATCACTCGCCAAGCCAATATGTCAGCGCTGCTGACTTCGTAAACGTAGATCAGCTTGATGATAATAGGCTTGAGCGAATAACACAGGGTCGCAATCAATGCGATCAACATCCCGGCCTGGGCTGGCGCAGTATTTTTAAACAACTGAGCTAGCATTTCACTATTGGCGTATCGGCGCTATGGTAATTCCAATCATTATGTTCCCCCGCTTTCACTTTGTTGGTCTCGCCCCTATCACGTTGCCAATATTGTCGGCTTTTTAAATTCAACTGGCTTTATTAACTGTAAATCTGGCCGAAGTAGAACGCCGGATGAACGATTGCCTAATTAAAATCGCTCGCATACTATACTGCAAAATGGCATGGGAATAACACAACGGTCTCGCGTGGCTAGTGTTTGAAATAGGCACTACTTCCAGCGATATAAAAACGAATAACGGGGAATATATGGCCACACAACTGAGCACCGTCGTTGAAAGATTGGCATCGCAGACGCGCGATACCTCTATAATTGGCGCGCTCGCTACCGGCTTATTTGTCGGCCTGATGATCGTTATTTTGTCAGTGACCTATGCCGCGTTGATCTTCACTGGCGACATTGCTCCGATGCTTAGCCAAGGCATATCGATGGCGATTAGCAGCCTCGTGATTGTCGGTGCATTTTTGATGGTGTTTAGCGGCTCCGCTTTTTTTATCCCGCAAACGGACGACGACACCGCACCTGTTTTTGCCCTACTTTTGAGCCTGTTAGTTGCCAGCTTCCCATCCAACCTAACATCCGCCGAACTATTTGCGAATGTGTTCGCCGCTATTGCGATTGCCACAGCGTTCTCGGCGTTGGTGTTAACTGTGTTTGGGGTTTTTAAATTTGGAAGCTTTGTACAATTTTTACCTTACTCTGTTATGGGCGGTTATTTCGCTGCGGTGGGTTGGCTTTTGTTAACAGGGTCGATTGGCATGCTCACCAACATTGAAATGGATTCAGTCGCGTCGCTCGCACGCCTAGTTGATTCCGACGTATTAGTTCGCTGGCTGCCTGCCGTCATTGTCGGCCTGACGCTCAGAGCTTTATCCAGCCGATTCAGTAAGGGAGTGCTTTTGGCCACCACCGTAGTTTGTTTTACTGCGGTCTTTTACGTGGTGGCTTGGGCACAAGGAATAGAACTCTCTGCCCTCTATCAGCAAGGCTATTTGATGGGCCCATTCGTCCAAGGAGAGCGCGACCTTATTACGCCAGTAACCTCAATCAATTGGTCGGCCTTTCAAGCAACGCCCTTTTTGATGAACTTCGGCGGTACCGCCACCATTGCTTTGATTTCACTTTTATCAATTGTACTTTGCATTAGTGCAGTGAGCTTGGCGACGCGAGAGGATTTAGATCCCAACCATGAATTAAGACTCAATGGTCTTGCGAATCTCGCAGCCGCGGCCGGCGGTGGCATGCTGGCTCTGCCCTCGGTGAGTGTTTCAAAACTTTCATTCGAATTGCATTCATCCACCAGTCGCTTAGCCACTTTGTTTGGCTTAATGTTCGCTGTACTGGTGTTTTACTTTGGTATGACTGCCATCGGCATGCTGCCAAAAATGGTTCTAGGCGCACTGCTGGTCTACATTGGGTCTGGCTTTGTTGTTGAATGGTTATTCGCCGCCTATAAGAAATTTGGGCCATTGGAATACAGTGTTATCCCGATTATTTTAATCGTTTCAATCACGATTGGCTTTTTGCCGAGCATTGTTGCTGGCGTTATCGCGGCGATCATTCTTTTTGTTATCAAGTACAGCCAAACTCGTGTGGTTCGCTACGAGGCGTCGGGCAAAACACTGCGCAGCAATCTCGCTCGCGACACGCAACAAAATATGCTTCTGAGCGAGCACGGCGACCAAACTCGTATTTTCAAGCTTCAAGGCTTCTTATTTTTTGGCACCGCTGGCACTCTGTATCGCCAGGTGTTAGACACAGTGAAAAACCCGGCCAATGAGCATGTGCGCTTTGTGATCCTCGATTTTTCTCAAGTGATTGGAGTTGACTCGTCGGCCACTTTGAATTTTGAAAAATTGGCTCAGCGCCTTGCTGAACGCAACATGTATTTGATAACAGCCGGTTTAAAACCCGATGTGCTGGCCATATTGCGGCGTGGCGGGCTAAATCTAGACAACAATGCCTATCTCAGTCAACATGAAGAATTAGACCGCGCCCTTGAATGGTGTGAGCAGGATATTTTGCAGGCTCAAGCAAATGAGGCGCAATTAAGACGAGGGATTTTCGAGCGAATGGCAGACGCCTTACCACAATCGAAAAATCTACATCGTCTAACTCACTACCTTGTTAAACGCGATGTTGTCACCGGCGATGTACTCACCGTCATTGGGGAAACCGCCGACGAGGTGTTTTTTCTTGAAACCTGTACCGCGAGCGCATTCATTATTGACTCCGACGGACAAGAGCGACGGGTCTCTGGCGCTGGGCGAGGCGCAATTTATGGCGAGATTGGATTCTTTTTAGGCATCCCGCGCACAGCCAACGTGCGAGCTGATTCGCCTGGTGAACTTTATAGCCTTAGCGCACAGGCTTTGAAACAAATGGAGCGCGAAGAGCCTGAGCTTGCTGCTGCGATCACGCATTATTTAGCACAAGTCGTCACCGAACGACTCGTTAACACGACGCAAAGCCTGCAAGCCGTGCTGTAAAAAAAACGGGGCCAAGATGGCCCCGTTTTAATCTGCATCAGAGCAATATAGATACCAGATTAGGCACCATCTATTTCAGCGCCCATTAATTCAATTGGGCTCAAGTCCAGTGAGCTAGCCACGTTATTGAAGAAGTCGGCCTCGCTTTGGCTTACCCGCTCATCAACACTGATCACATTGAACAAGGCCTGTACAACCGTAATCCGTTGAGCCTTAGATAAACCAGTCGACGCCTTGCTTACGTATTTCTCGAGCGGCGCAACTTCATAGAGTTCGGACATGCCAGCGGTTCTGATCTCTTGTTCTGTCGATTCGATGCCAGCTACGTCTTTAAGAATCTCTTGAATCTTAGAAACTTCGACTTCTGAAATATCCAAGTCTGAGCGACTCGCGCGCGACAACGTCAAAAACAACAATTCTTCAAACAGCTTTGTTTGTTCTTCGCCAGAGAGGCTGGCTTCGCCGCCAAAAATCTTTTTTATGAATGAGAAAGTGCTCATGCGCGTACCTTTGCTAATAAGTGAGGTTAGTTATTGATAGTCTTTTTATATTATAGACAGAAAGCCCGCCTGTTTACTATCGTTACACCGTACTGAGATGTCCTGTGATCGAATTTATAGTCAATTGTATTTTAAGCAAAATCATCCATACGGGTGAGGCGCGAAAAAAATCAATCGTCCATACTCTTGTCCACGACGATGTTTAACGGTTTATCGCACTATTTGATAGGTAATCACATTATTGCGAATGACCATCTGACGATCTTATTTAGCGGGGATCACGACATGGCTGACAAAAAATTTGATCTACCACACGACAACAAACCACAAAACACACGCGCAAAAGCGAATGGGGCTGAACAGCAACAACGCAGCACCTTAGAGCTATGGCAACTGCATTTGCGGTCGCTGCATTTGCGGGAACCCCGCACGGCGGTAGCGCAAGAGCTAATAGACGGTGAGGCCAGAGATAACACCATTTACCCCTTCCTGCCCTAAAGTACGATGCTGCCCATTTTAGAGTTCAAGCAAGCTAAAGCGCCTAAGCAGCGAGCGACCGATGTCTTAATTCATAAATGATAATGACGGTCTTTCATCTTAAAAAAAGGGATTTTGATTGAGCTATCAACGACTTCGATTAAAATGGTGGCTAAGCCAAATTTTAGGAGTCTATGCTCAATGCAGGTCAATGAAGCCATCTTAAAACGCCGTTCTGTCCGCGCCTACAAACCAGAACCGGTTAAACCTGAGTTACTGCAGCAAATCTTTAACGAAGCGCAGCAATCACCCTCCAATTGCAATACTCAACCTTGGCATGTGGTTGTCGTCTCTGGCGAGTCTCGTGATGCTATTGAAAAAGCGATGATCGCGGACATTATGGCAGGCAAACCGCCCACGCCGCATTTCACTCCAGGCGACCATCAATTAAAAGACCAATATCGTAAACGCCAAATCGCCTGCGCCATTGCCTTATACGATGCGATGGATATTGCCTACGAAGAAAAACAAAAGCGCCAAGAGCTGATGGTTAAAAACTGGCAGTTTTTTGGCGCACCGCATGCTGCCTTTTTCTCGATGCCTAAAAGCATGAGCGAGATCAATGCAGTGGATATGGGCATCTATCTGCAAACCTTAATGCTGTTGATGACCGAACACGGCCTCGCCAGTTGTCCTCAAGGTGCCCTCGCCATGTACACTGACAAAGTTCATGAAATGGCCAATATCCCTGAAGATCACGCCATTATGTTTGGCCTCTCATTCGGGTATGAAGACACCGATCATCAAATAAATCAATTTGATGTAGGCCGTGCAGACCTGAATGATTCAGTTGAGTTTTTAACTTAAGTTGTCCCAGCAAACTACTGATTTAATTGATAAAAAGAGCGATTTTTTTCATCGCTCTTTTTGCATCTCGCATCACCGCTGAGCCAATGTGAAACACATGGAACTGGCCTGAGTAATTTTCTTGCGTGACGTCAATACCGCTTTGTTTAGCGTGCTGACAAAACGCCTCAATTTGATCACAAAAGACTTCAGCAGACCCATACTGAACCAGCATTCTAGGTAGTCCGGCAAGGTCGGCATTGGCATAACAGATCCCCGGGTCATCGGCCGGCCCGCCCTGCATAAGCGCTTCAACACACTCGTTTAAAAAAGTAATATCGATATAGTCACTGTCTTGATTACTGAGCATCGAGCCGTCTTTTGCTGAAGGGTCGATCCATGGTGACAACAAGACCAATGAGTCAATTTGGTCAAGTTGATTTAGTTCTTTCAAAGCCAGAGCCACGCTAATCGCAAGCCCTCCTCCAGCTGAATCTCCGGCCAGAACAATACGGTGCTCAGAGTAAGTTTTAAGAACGGTTTTTACTATCTCGAGACAATCTTGTTGCGGAACCGGAAACGGATGTTCGGGCGCAAGACGATAATCCGGTGCTATAACGGTGCAATTTGAATTAACGGCCAATTGAGCCAACAGAGCAGCATGTGATCGCGGCGAACCCAATACGTAACCGCCGCCATGCAAATACACAATGAGTAGTGACTTGGGATTGGTCTCATAGGCTGCCGCTTTGGGCGACACCATAGTACAAGTGATGTTATGCAATTCACGATCAATGGACTCAACCTTACGCTGCGCGGGATGTTTAACCGAGGCTGAATCAATGCGCTGCCGAGCTTGTTGAAGGCCCAATTTTTCGTTGTCTTTAAACATCGCCTTGGTTGTTCGAAAAACCAGTTCACTCGCCCAGTCCCGACCTGCAACACGGCGTGGCGAGAACAACATCCCAAGCGTATTTTTAAGAAGCAGTGCCATCATTTTTGTGATCTTCTCCCCATTGCGTTCTCTATTACGTTCTTTTTAGCTAAGCACTTGAGCACCATTAGGCTATTAACGCCCCTTGAACACAGGCTTAGATTTAGCAAAAAATGCTTTAACTGCACTCTGAGCGTCTTCGGAAATGATCAGCTTATCTTGCTCTTTGGCCTCTAAGTCGACCACATCGCTGTAACTCATCGTTTGCGCTCGTCGCAGAACGCGCTTGGCTGCGGTTTGCACTAAGGGCGGGCCCTCAATCATTTGCTCAGCCCATTGCTGTACGTGATCAAATAGCTCGTCGCGAGGCACCACACGGTTAGCAATGCCAAATTCAAGGCACTCGCTGGAGTTAAGACGCTTGGCGTTAACGATTAAGTCTAGCGCCCGTTGATATCCCAATTTTTGCAGCAAAAGCCAGGTAGCCCCACCATCGGGTATTAAACCAATTGCCGCAAAGGCTTGATAAATATAAGCGTCTTCCGACATCACAATCAAGTCGCAGCTCAGTGTAAACGCGGTAGCGATTCCAGCACAGGCGCCATGAACGGCCGCGACGTGAAGCTTTTTCGAGTCATGTAGATGCATTAGCAACGGCTTCCATTCGGCCTCACATTGCGCTTCAAAATTATCGAAACCCGGCATACCCTCAGTAAGGTCGGCACCGGCACAGAACCCCGCACCGGCACCTCGCAATACGACAACGCGAACGTCTTCGTCAGCCTCGGTTTGCTCAAATGCATCCAGTAACTCATGACGCATTTGTTGATGGATGGCGTTCAATGAATCGGGGCTGTTCAGCGTAATTGTAGCGACCCGATTACGAACTTTAACTTCAAGACTTTGAAACTGGCTCAAACGATATTCCTCTGTCTAGTTAAATGACTTATTCGCAGCGCTGGTTTGACGAACAATATCAGGGCAGGCAAACCGATCACCAAACTTGGTCTGCAACTCGGCGCATCGCTGCTCAAAAGCCTCCAAGCCGTAGGTATTAATAAACTGCAAGAAACCGCCGGTGTGCGCTGGTGCACCAATGCCAAAAATAGAACCAATATTGCCGTCCGCCACTGATCGCAGCACATTGCCCTCTAAGCACTTTACTGTTTCTATAACTTGCCGAAACATTAAGCGATCTTGAATATCTCGATCATCAATTTGAACGTCGGCTTTGTAGTACAAATCGAACAATCCAGGCCAAATGTTTTTGGAACCATCACTGTGATACTCATAGAAGCCGCCACCATGATGCCTGCCGCCACGACCGTTGTCTGTCACCATGTCTTTAACCACCTGGCGCAACACGGTGCCATCGCCCCATTTATCAGTAACGCCCATCTCGGCCCAGGTTTCTTGCGCTTTGCGAGACAATTCCAAGCTGGTTTCGTCAAATACTTGCAATGGGCCAACTGGCATGCCGATGCCTTTTCCTAGGTTGTCTATTCGCGCAGGATGAATACCTTCTGCCAATAGCTGACAACCCTCGTCGAGATAGGTTCCAAAGGTACGCGAGGTGAAAAAGCCGAGCGAGTCATTGACCACAATCGGAGTTTTGCGAATCTGCTGGGTATAGTCGAAGGCTTTTGCCAATGCTTCATCACTGGTTTGTTCGCCACAGATAATCTCGACCAATGGCATTTTGTCGACAGGCGAGAAAAAATGAATGCCAATGAAATTACCGGGCTTGTCACTGGCCTCAGCCAGTTGCGTGATCGGCAAGGTAGAGGTATTTGACCCCCAAAAGCCATCGTCACTTAAATAACCTTGTAACTCTTTAGTGATCTTATGCTTGAGTTCAATGTTCTCAAAAACCGCCTCAATGATAAGGTCACAGCCTTGCAGGTCTTCGTTGCTGGCCGTGGGTAGAATCAAGTCAAGTACTTGCTTAGCCTTATCTTCGGTCATTTTGCCGCGTTTAATGCGCTTGTTAAGCAAAACCTCAGAATAGGCTTTGCCCTTCTCGGCAGCGTCTTGACTAATATCTTTTAGCACTACCTCAATACCCGCCATGGCTGACACATAGGCGATGCCTTGGCCCATCATACCTGCGCCCAGAATGCCGACTTTACGGGTCTTCATGGGAGCAATATCTTTGGGGCGGCTGGCACCACCATTGATTTTATTCAGACCAAAGAAAAAAGTGCTGATCATATTTTTGGCAACAGGCCCCGCGGCAATCTGCGCGAAGTTTCGACCTTCTATACGCAAGGCCGTGTCTAAATCCAACATTGAGGCTTGAAATGCAATGTCCATAGCTGCCGTCAACTGAGGCATCAAGCCTCGGCTCTTTTGGTGCAACATGGTTGGTGCCATCACCGCTAACTGGGCATTCTTGGGCGAATTAATTGGCCCACCGGGAACTCGATATCCTTTTTGATCCCAAGGCTGAATAGCCGCCTCTGGATTTTCATTGATATACGCTTTGGCCGCTGGTAATAATTCCTCTAAGGAGTCAACCGTTGCATCAATCATGCCTAGCTTGAGCGCTGCGTCAGGGCGTAGGCGCTTGCTTTCCAGTATCAAAGGTAAAGCCGCCTCAACTCCAATGAGCTTGGTCAGGCGCACCACACCGCCGCCACCGGGAAACAAGCCCAATGAACATTCCGGCAGCCCTATTTGCACGGCCTTATGATTAAAGGCAATTCGATGATTGCAAGCCAAGGACAACTCATAACCGCCACCTAGGGCCGCGCCATTAATCGCAGCAACCACCGGCACGGGGAGTTTCTCTAAACGCCGCAGCTGTGCCTTAGTGTCTTCAACCCCATTAAAAAAGGCCTCAACATCATCAGGGTCTACCTTAACTAAATCGTTTAAATCACCACCAGCGAAGAAGACTTTTTTAGCCGAGGCAAAAACAACCCCTTTTAGGCCTTCTTCTTGTTCGAGCTTAGTAACCGTCTCGCTCATTGCCTGGTAATACTCGGCGTTCATCGCATTCACCGGGCCAGTCATATCCATGGTGACAACAACTATGCCGTCGGCGTCTTTTTCGTATTTAAATACACTCATCTCTGTGACTCCTAAACGCGCTCGATAATGCAAGAAATGCCCATGCCGCCGCCCACACACAGCGACAACATGCCGGTTTTCAAATCTCGGCGCTCAAGCTCATTGAGCATAGACCCCATGATGCAGCCACCGGTGGCACCTAAAGGATGCCCCATTGCAATGGCACCGCCGACGACGTTGGTGACATCGTGGTCAATATCCAGATCTCGCATGTAACGTAATGCGACTGACGCGAAGGCCTCGTTGATTTCCCACAGATCAATGTCGCTAGTCGTCATCCCGGCGGTTTTAAGTGCTTTTTTGGCCGCCGGGCCAGGGCCGGTAAGCATAATAACTGGGTCGCTGGCTAGAATGGCCGTGGCAATAACCTTTGCCCGAGGCTTTAAACCAAGATCGCTTTGCGCCTGTTTTGAACCAATTAACACGGCACTCGCTCCATCGACAATGCCAGAAGAATTACCAGGTGTGTGCACATGATTAATGCGCTCAAGCTGGGGATATTTTTTGATGATGATGTCATCAAAGCCGTATTTCCCCATTTCTTCGAACGAGGCGCGCAAGCCGCCCAAGCCCTCCATCGTGCTATCAGCTTTTATAAAGTCATCCCGTTGCAAAATTGTCGCCCCGTTTCCATCCACTACGGGAACCACGGCACTGTCGAACCAGCCGTTGTCTCGAGCATGGGCAGCACGGCGTTGCGACTCTAACGCGTAGGCATCAACATCTTCTCGAGAATAGCCATCAAGCGTTGCAATCGTATCTGCACCAATGCCTTGTGGAACAAAACTTTCTTTTACGGCAAACGCAGCATCCATTCCCATGGCACCGCCGTCAGACCCCATTGGCACTCGCGACATACACTCTATGCCACCGGCAACGATCAAGTTATCCCAACCCGAAGCGACTTTGGCCGCCGCCGTATTAATTGCTTCCAAGCCTGATGCACAAAAACGATTTAGTTGGACACCGGCAACCGAGGCGTCCCAGTCTGCGTTTTGAGCGATCATTTTCGCGATGTCTGTGCCCTGCTCGCCAACCGGCGATACGCAACCCATAATGACGTCGTCTACATAAGACGTATCGAGGTCTTGGCGAGATTGAAGTGCTTTCAGTAAACCTGCACCTAGGTCGATAGGTTTGACTTCGTGTAAGGTTCCGTCTTTTTTGCCCTTGCTACGAGGTGTGCGAATGGCGTCGAAAATATAGGCCGTATTGCTCATTGAATTTGCTGAGTTATTGATTTAGGTGACATAGTCTACTTTGCCAGAGTGATTGAACAATGACCGTTAACGTCGAATAAATAGACTTTTATCATCAATTGGTGCGCATAAATGTGCTTTAATCATTGCAATGTCTGAGATTACTATTGATGCCCGTTTCGCTCGCTTTTTAGTAGACGGCCTTGCGCGTCAAAACGTGGATGCGTCGCCACTATTATTGGCCAATGGCATTTCGTCAATTAGCTTGAACAAACCGTCGCAGCGCATCAAACTTGATCAATTTGCAGCCTTCGCAGTCGATGCGATGAACGAGATAGACGACGAGTACCTCGGGCTTGGGGTCGCAAAGCAACCTCTAGGTAGTTTCGCCATGGCTTGCCGCGCCTGCATTAGTGCGCGAGATTTAGAGCACGCCTTGAAGCGTTACGCGAATTTCTGGAACCTATTTAACAACAGTTTTAGGCACGACGTTATTACAAGCGATCAGACTGTAACGTATCAGTTGACGCCACTGCCCGAGATGCCAAACATCAACAATTATTTAGTGGAAGCCTCTCTGTCGACGACGCATCGCTTTCATTGCTGGCTTGGCGGCCAATTTATCCCATTGAAATCTGTTTCGATGCGCTGCCCCAAACCAGAGTATGCAGAACAGCTGACGCCCTTGTTTTATGGTGCTCAGATCGATTTCGACCAAGGCTCAAATAGCATTCAATTCGCACGACCCATTCACGACATGCAAGTGGTACAAACCCCTGAAACTTTGGATGAATATTTAGCGGGCAAGAATCTTTCTTTGTTGTATCAACCGAAAAACTATCGCGCCCTGAGTGAACAAGTGCGACAGTGGTTAGAACGCACAATCGAACATGGGCAGCAACAAGCCACCTTGGTCGAAGCTGCGCTGCACTTTGAAATGAGCCAACAGGTTATGCATCGACGTCTGCAACTAGAAGACCAGTCATTTAAAGAAATCAAAAAGCAGACCCGTCGTGATATTGCGATAAACCTGCTTAGTGAACAACAACGCAGCATTGAGGATATTGCTCATCGGATCGGCTTTTCAGAACCCAGTGCGTTTATCCGCGCCTTCAAATCTTGGACAGGCTTGACCCCCTTGAACTATCGACGCCGCAAACATTGATTCGTTTTGGCTGCTAAAATTAGGTGGATTAAAAATAGCGATCTTATGAGGTGAACATAAAATGATTTGGTTTGTAGTTTCAGTATTGGTTGCAATGTGCGTCATCGCACTGACCGTTTTGTCAGGGCCTGATATGAGTTCGTATGATCAGCCCATGCCAGATGCCTTTCCCCAGCATCCAGACGACATCCAAGCCAATGAGCGTTTTCTAAAAGTAGTTAGAGCCTTACGTAAAGAGGTCATTGCGGATCGGTCGATTAAAAGAGGCCTGGCCTCGATTCGCAAATTCGCCAACGAATTATCAGACGACTTGCAAACCGAGACAGAATTTAAGGCCGACAACGCCAATGGTGTCGCCTTTGAGTGGGCTATAGCCCCCGATAGTGACCCAAGACGACGCGTGCTATTTATTCACGGCGGAGCCTTTATTTTTGGCAGCCCCAAGGGACATCGCAAGTTTAGCGATCGCTTTAGCAAAATACTCGGCGCAGCGGTTGCATCGGTCGACTACCGAATGCTGCCAGAAAATGGTCGCTGGAAATCCGTTGAAGACTGTCGCACTGCCTATCAATGGCTGCTGGAAAATGGCCCCGATGGCCCAGAGAGTTTGGACTATCTCGCAGTATCTGGAGACTCAGCCGGTGGCAATTTGGCTCTAATGTTGTCGTCTTACTCGAAGTCTGCCAATCTGCGCCGACCAAACGCAGTGGTGGCGTTTTCCCCATCGACCGATATGACCCTGTCTTCCCCAACCATTAAAGCCCATCGCCAATCAGATAAAATACTCGGTGAAGGTTTAGGCCTGCTCGGCAAAATACCGACGGTGTTGCGCGCTTGGATTGGCCTAATTAGCATGCGCGCCAACCCAGCTAGTCCCGCCCTCTCGCCATTGTTTGATGACTTATCGGACTTGCCCCCAACCTTGATACACGCCAGTACCAATGAAATGTTACTAGGCGAAGCGGTGCGTTATACGAATAAAGCCAAGGAATTGGGCTCGCCGGTGACCATGCAGATTTGGGAACAACAATTGCACGACTGGCATTTATTCAATATGGGCAGCGGTTCTTCCGAGGTGGCGTGGGCAGAAATTGAGCGTTTTTTAGCGCACGTAGATGCACAATCGCTAAACGTGAAAGCCGCTTGATGCCTAAGCTCACTAGGTAACTAGTAGCCATAACGAGTGATGACTAGCTACATGCAGAAATTCGGTTTACAAACGCATCGAACGCACAAAAACACGGCCATTGAGGTTGAAGTTGCCCGCGAGCAAGCATCCGCTCTGGGGCGAGCCGGCAAAACACTTAGGCTGTCGCTTGAGGCTTACGAAAAAGTCAAGAATGCCAACATCAGCCAAGATGATAGGCGTGGGCACATAACTCGAATTTATGAGCACGCATGGGCGCTAATCTTGCAGAGAGAAGTTTTGGGCTTTACCGAGAACAATATTCAATGGGTCAAAGACAACTATGTGATACCCATTGAATCACTAAGGCTATTGGGCAGCGCCGATTAGAGGAACCTAGGCTAAAACGCCTAATCTAGTCTTTATAATTCGGCGCTCTTTTTTGCATCACTGACATCACGGCCTCGATTTGATTTTTACTGCCCATGATCTTTTCTTGTAGCTCGGATTCCATTAACAAGCCGTCGGCCGCAGATTGATAATAACTTTGATCGATCAAGTATTTGGCAGCGCGCACGGCTTCTGGGTTTCGCACCACAATCTCTTTAGCCACGGACATGGCGTGCTCGAGCGGATTTTCGTGAATGCTGGTCACAAAGCCCCATTCTTGCGCTTGAACTGCGTCAAAGACGCGGGCGGTATAAGTAAGCTCTCTAATAACGTCGTCGCGGATCATATGGCGCATAATCTGTGTGCTGCTCATATCAGGAATAATGCCCCACTTTAGCTCCATAATTGAATACTGACTGCTGGGCGCAGCGAAACGCATGTCCGCTCCTAGAGCGATCTGTAAACCGCCACCGAGCGCGACTCCTTCAACAGCGGCGATAACCGGCATCGGCAATTCTCGCCACATCCACGCCGCGTATTGGGGGTCGTTAGTAATGCCTTTGGTTCGAGTGCTTAAATCCGACACGACTGAATCATCACGGCCGCCAGACAACATGTTGGCAAAATTAGATTTATCCAGCCCCGCACAAAAGTTACCGCCCTCGCCTGCTACCACCACCACTCTGATTGAGGCATCTTCGCGCAGCTTGTCATTTAAGCTGTGAATCGCCTGAAACATTTTATCGTCCAAGGCATTCATTTTTTCTGGCCGCGCAAAGCGCACATGCGCTATGTGGTCGTTTACATCTAGATGAATTCGGTCGTTAATCATTGACTTGCTCTGTTTTGATTGATGAAATTTAGCGCGCTCACGAGCGTTTACTACCTGTGTTCGAAGGCCACCTAGTTAGGCCGAAGGCTCTTTGTTCTAGCCGAAGGCTCTTTGTTCTAGCCGAAGGCTCTTTGTTCTAGCTGAAGGCTCTTTGTTCTAGCTGAAGGCTCTTTGTTCTAGCTGAAGGCTCTTTGTTCTAGCTGAAGGCTCTTTGTTCTAGCTGAAGGCT
>CALAKU010000027.1 GCA_937922925.1 uncultured Arenicella sp.
AAAGTTTGAAAACCTGCGTAAGCGCTTATCAGAACAGCCTATTACGACGATGGCCTCAGACCCCATCAGCGGCAAATTGAATGAACAAACTCTAGGTGAACAAGACCTATTGGCTGCGGTGCGCTTAATGCCTTACGCGACGGAGAGCTTGGCTTTGCTACCCTTACTGATCGCCCAGGCGCACGCAGGCGACTATCGCTTACTAGCCGCACAAAGCCAATTGATACAAAAACAAATTGCTGATGCGCTCGCCTTAGGTATGCACAACTCGGTTGTCTGCACCGAAGACGAGGCGTTTGTCGACTACGACAAGGTTGCCAGCGCAGCCGATACGTATTTTGGCGACGAAACTCAACAAATTATTCAAACAAGCTGCGGTGAATGGCCGCGCGGAGTCATTGATTCGGATTTTCATGAGCCGTTTGATAGTACCTCGCCTGTGCTAATTTTATCCGGCGAAACCGACCCTATCACCCCGCCTGAAAATGGCGAACGCGCTGAGCATATGTTTTCTAATAGTCGCCACTTGGTTGTGCCTGCCCACGGGCACGCCGTATTTAATCGAGGTTGCGTGCCTTTTTTGATAAATGAATTTTTGGACAGCGGCGATGTACAAGCACTCAAAATTTCTTGTATCGAGCGCGAGCGGGCTACACCGTTTTTTATCAGCGCCAACGGGCCAACGCCTTAAACATAAGGGATTATCAAACCATGATTGAAGTCAGCAATTTACGAAAGTCGTTTGGTAAGGTAAAAGCGGTCGACGGTGTCTCGTTCACCGCGCAAGACGGCCGGATTACGGGTTTACTTGGCCCAAATGGCGCAGGTAAATCGACTACCTTGCGAGTACTGTACACCGCCTATAAACCCGATTCTGGAAGCGCCCACATAGACAAATGCGACGTTACCAATGAAACGTTAAAGGTGCGTAAATCGATCGGCGTATTAACCCATCGCGCCGGTATTTACGAGCGACTCACAGCGCGAGAAAACGTGCGTTACTTTGGTGAGTTACATGGCTTGAGCGGCAAAGCGTTGAATCATCGAATAAATCACTTGGCAAGCATTCTCGAAATGGACGATTTTATAGATCGCCGCGCCAAAGGCTTTTCTCAAGGCCAACGCACTAAAGTCGCACTCGCCCGAGCGCTGGTTCACAACCCGCGTAATGTGCTCTTGGATGAACCAACTAATGGGCTTGATGTGATGGCAACTCGCGGTTTGCGTGAGGTGATCAAGCGGCTAAAAGACGAAGGCCATTGTGTGCTGTTTTCTAGCCACGTGATGCAAGAGGTCGCGGCTTTGTGCGATGAGATTGTGATTATTGCTAATGGCCAGGTAGCGGCTCACGGCAGCCCCGATCAAATCCTCGAACAGAGCGGAGAAGCTAATTTGGAAGACGCATTCGTTCAATCTATCGGCTCTGAAGAGGGGTTGGTTTAATGCAATTAGAGAGCCAACAAATCTCCGCTTTCAAGGGCTGGTGGATTATTCTTTGCAAAGAAGTTAAAGACAATTTACGAGATCGCCGAACGCTCACAACCATGGGCATTTCCATCATTATCGGCCCGCTGCTCATGTTTGGCTTTATCTGGTTTGCCGAAAAAACAGTAAAAGAAGAAACCGACCCAGTTAACGCCGAGCCAGTAAAACTAGCCGTAGTTGGTAGCGACCATGCGCCGAATTTAATGGCTTGGTTGGCGCAAAATAATATCGAAGTAACCGCCGCCCCATCCGACCCCGAGCAGGCCATCAAAGATGGGCAAATTCGAGTTGCTTTGATTATCGAGCAAACCTATCCGCAAGCGTTTATTGACGGCAAGTCGGCCCCCATTCGCTTGATGTACGACAGCTCGATCACAGGTTTGGAGCAAATCTCTTATCAAACCGTGCGCAATGCCCTACAAGGCTATTCACAACAGATTGCGGTTTTACGCTTGATGGCGCGCGGCATCAGCCCCGAAGTCTTGAACCCGGTGCAAATCAACACGTCTGATGTCTCAACCCCTGAGGCACGCAACGCACAAATTCTCACCATGATGCCTTATCTCATCATTATGTTCATTATGGCTGGTGGTATGTATCTGGCGATTGACACCACCGCTGGCGAGCGCGAAAAAGGCTCCTTAGAACCTTTGCTAACTCAACCATTAAGACGCCATACCGTGTTGATTGCAAAACTTGCGGCGACAATGTTGTTTTCCGCCTTAACGTTTTTATTCGTGTTGATTGGCTTTTCTCTCGCGTTTAATTATGCGCCGATTGATTCTATTACCCTGGATGTGGGTTGGGCTAAAGTCGCCACTGTCTTCATTTTCTGCCTGCCATTCGTGTTTGTGGCCAGTGCATTAATGGTGTTGTTAGCGGCTTACACCAAAAGTTACAAAGAGGCGCAGTCGTACTTAAGCATGATCATGTTGGTACCAAGCTTGCCCTTGGTGATGCTCACAGTGTTGTCGCCTGAGCCGTCAACGTCCAATATGTGGATTCCAAGTTTAAGCCAAGGCTTGATTATTATCGAAACCTTCAAAGGCGAGCCAATACCCGGCTTGTTGATCGCGCTGTCGGTGATCAGCAGCATCGCCATTGCCATACTGATTACATGGCTGGCAATCAAGTTATATCAACGTGAACGTATCCTTGGTTAGTGAGCGGCTGGGTTATCTGAACTATTGAGTTACCAAACTCTGACTTTATAGTTAGCTTATCCACCACTTGACGAGCTTGCAGGAACCGTTCTTTGCGGCACCCCGACATTGCACAATTCAATGCGGCCAGTCGGCTCTAAAAACCAGTCTTCGCTTCGCGTAGTGCGCTTGGTTACATGCTCGCCAAAGGCAAGCGAATCGGTTTTCATTATTTGTTGCTCAAACCTAGTATCGGCATCTGCGGCAAGTCGCATAGACGTTATTGGCACTAATTCATCTTGAGTCTCATAAAAACCCAGGCTGCCAGTACCGCGAGGCAACGTCGTTAACAATGACATGCCTGATAAAACTCGGCCAACCAACGTGACATTGCGATCAAGATGTCTGGGAGCATGCCCTATCACCACGTAAAGCCCCGAGCCATTACCGCTGTCGGCCTCCATGGCTCTGGATACGCCAACCATGCCATAACAATGCGCCAACCAAACACGCTTGCCGTCGCTGGCGGCTGGAAACCCATCGACAAAACCGACTTTGTCAGCATAGGCATCGCGACTGTCGATGGCTTGAAAACTTACTTCGTCGAGGTCGCGAAAAAACTCCACGCCAACGTTTTTTTTTGCCTTAGCAAAAGGTACCGCCTCTTTCGTTTCAGCCTTCGGGTCGCCCCATTGCACGACGTAATTTTCTTGCACTCGAATAATCGATGTCTGATCAAAGAAACGCTGCCTAACCAAGTGCTTAATATTAGCCACATGTTGAGGGGCAAACTGCGGCGCAAGTTCTATCCAAACTGAACCAGTAGCCAGTTTTAACTCCAGCAGGTTTTGAGAATCGGGATGACGCCAGTCGTCATTGGTTTGTGCTTCGCGAGCCCGCTCTTCATCAGCCTTCTCTTCGTGGGCCTGCACTAGAGGAGCTAAGGCAAATAAAACTAGGGCGAATAATGTAGCTCGTGTCATTGTTCTTGCTCCATACAATTTGCGTCACTGGGTTCTAGACAAGAGCCGCTTGACGTACTAATTAACCAATCACTATCCAGGCAAGGGCTATTAAATCAAGCGCTACTGATAGTTTGGCCAAATAAACTCAGGCTTCACAGGATAAACGTAACTGGCAAAGTTTGACAAATCCGGTTGCCCGGCTTCTTGCCACGCCAATAGATAAAGCCGGGCCAGCACATCCGCTCCAACAGCCAAGCGTTTGATTGCGAATCGCTGATAGCGCCTGCTTATCTCTGGTACGGGTTTGCGCTCAGCGATAGCTTCTTCGGTGGATGGTGATAGCAGCGAATAGCGTTTATCCAAGTCTAAAAGTGTGTCTAGTTCGCCATGGCTATTGCCAACCAAGGCCCATATAAGCTTTTGTGGGTCTGCCTGTATTTGCTCACGCTCTTGAGCGCCGTAGGCACCTAGCCAGCTCCGCCGAGCTTGTTTTTCAATTCGGCTGGCGAGCTTCAAGTCTAAATCGGCCACCACCGCCGATTCGAAATAGGCATGCAAGCCTGCTTGACCACTTAATTGACCATCGTAATTTGCCGTGGTGTGATGCGGATTGGCTAAATCGCCGACAAAGTGGCTAAGTACACCAGCAAACAATAAAGCCTGATTCACTCGTTGTTCGTATTCGAGTTCATCGTTCGCTGAGCTAACGGCTCTCAAAGCATTAACCAAATCGGCATACAGCTGCATCGAACGCCATGGCGCCGTGCCAACCTCCTCGGGCGTCTTATCGTGATTGGCGCACAAGGCCTCATAGGCGCTAAAGTCTCGTGGCAAATCATCCCAACGGCGAACGCCGGTGATGACTTTTTCTAAGTTAATGTAATGCGTTGGTGAATTGGTCTTTATGACATCGTTTGATTGATACTCTGCCCGCCATACGATATCCGGCGCATTCGAGAGATGAGCAAGCATATGATCGCGCAGTGCGAAGGGGCGCATTAAGCGAGCATCGTCACCAGATAATGTAGCAAGATGTTGAACCGCGACCCGCGTAATCAAATCATGTCCGCGCTCGCCCCACGCAAAAGACATAGGCGAAGCAACCAACATCACAATACAGCAGATAAAGGAAATAACTAAGCGCATGGCGGTCTCCAAACTTTTCGCATATCGATTAATGGCACGCTAACACGCTTTTGTGACAAGCCGATGCACGATTACGCAACATGTTTACAAGGCCCGTCTGAATAAAGAGCCTTGGCAAGCTCGGCGTTGTCTTCTAACAGATGTCGACTCAAGTTGATGGTGCGCTGCGCTGCAACAGTGGCAGACCAAGTTGATTGCATCGATTGGTGCGCCGCTTGCCCCATTTGAACAAACTCACTGGGACTTTTACTTGCAATACGATCGCATAAATCTTCAAGGCCATCATCGTCATATAAAAAACCAGTTCTTTGATCATCGATCAAGCACTGGGCCGATCCGAGCAAGCTATTTGCCGCGACCGGGCAAGCCAAACTGAGCGCCTCATTCACCACTAAGCCCCAGCCTTCGCCATGATGGCTGGTCATCAAAAATAAATCCGACTGCCGCATCCAGTCAAAGACTTGTGCTTGGCTCTGCCAACCGACAAGACTCACAAAACTATCCAAGCCTCGTTGTTGGATAGAATGCTCGATTTGGCTTCGCAAGTCGCCATCACCGATCATCGTTAGCCGGGCGTCCATCCCCCTATCTCGTAAGCCTTTTAGTACATCAAGCGCGCGCCAAGGTTGTTTGACCTCGCTCATGCGTGCACACCAAAGCAAGCTAAGGTCCTTACCTCGCCCTACCTTTGACGTAGGCATATCAGGCGCATCAATAAAATAGCCGTATTGCCAGCTGCGGCCTTTGAAAAAGCCCAGTTGGTTAAGGTCTTGTGCCGCGTATCGACCGATCGCCAAAAAGTGATAGTTGGGTTCGTCGACCGACCAATAATTCTTATAAAAGTGGCCAAGGCGAGACAATTTTCGCAATACGCTCGGCGGTTTTTTCCACAAACGTTCTTGGCAAGTCAAGGTGAGCTTGCCCGCCTTGATCCGCGCTTTAACTAAACGCGTAGGAAATCGCCCCTGAATCACCACATCGGCTTGCTCGATCCAAGTGTGCACCTCTTCGGTCTGCTGCCAATAACGCAGAATAAAGGGCTCTTGATAATCATCTAGCCAACCCATTTCCGCTCGTGCGTCGCTGGTGGGTTTTTGAAAAACAATACGAAACGAATCAATACCCAGCTCGTGTGCCATAGCTTGAGCGAACTGCATTTGATGATAAGAAGCCTGATTAGTCAGAAACAGAACACGCATGGTGTAGCTCAGCCAAGAATTGAATCTTTATTGTACGTGCCTAGCTTTGAAAATTCAGCCAGATTGTCGGCCTGGATATTGAACTGCATACGCATAGATACAAGCGGTTAGCTGTCGCTCAACTAACTTGGCAATAACTCTATTGAAGCGGTCTTTTTTGCCCGTTTAAGACGACGCCCCAAACCCCAATACTCGGCCAGTCTTTGCCATCGATATTAAAGGGGTCTTGCTCTAGGATGGTGAAGTCAGCGCGTTTGCCTTGCTCGATTGAGCCCAGCTCGTTTTCCAAACCCAGCGCATAGGCGGCATCCAAAGTAATCGCTTCTAAGGCTTCTTTTTTACTCAGGCGCTCTTTTGGTGTTAACACATTGCCCTCGCGCGTTAGTCGAGTAAGATGAACACTGGCGGCTTTTAACGGCAGAGGCGGCGCCAAAGGAGCATCAGAATGCAAGGTGACTGGGACACCTGCCTGAGAAAGTGAATTAAGAGGCTCTATCCAAGCGCCGCGCGTTTCGCCTAAGGCTGCTTGATAAACCTCGCCAAGATAGTGCACATAATGGCTGGCTGCTGAGACAACCGCTCTATTTTCTAAAGCGCGGTTAACGTGCTCTGGTGACATGAGGCCTGCGTGTTCAATCACAAAGCGGTTATCACCACTCTCACGTAAGTTGGCTAAGGCTGCCAAAGTGGCCGTTTGCGCTCGATCACCGTTGGAATGAACGCGCACGCCTAAACCGGCATCCCAATAAGGTTTCATTATTGGCGCAATGGCATCGGGTTTAGTTACCCACAAGCCTTCGGTGCCTTGCGATTGCCCAGCGAGATAACCCGGTGGCGACAAACGCATGGTTTGTGAATAAAACGCGGCATCGACAAAGAATTTTACCTGCGGCAAAACTGGCGCTGGTGAACCGGTGTCGCCAGACACCATTCTCAGTACCGCGTCTACGCTTTTATCGCCATACTCTCGCACAAACGCGCGGTGCTCAGGCACCATGTAAACTCGATATCCGCTGTGCGATGGCGAGCGCCAATTAAAACGCAGGTTTAAGTTTTCAACGCTTAAACCAAAAATGCCGTAACCCAAATCAGCCACCGTCGTCACCCCCCCCTGTTGCAGCAACTGCGAGAAACGTTTAAAACCTTTACGAACTTGCAAGGGGTTTAAGATCGTCCATGCTAGCTTACGGCTCATTAGGGGAACGGCGTCTTCAAAAACGCGGCCTGTTAGTTCACCTTCCTTGTCTAAAGCAATGCCCTCAAACTGGGCGTGCATTGATGGTTCGATCTCAGCCCACGCCAAAGCTTTGCTATTAAGATAAAAGTCGTGGCTGGAATAGTGCCAAATGATCAGAGGCCGAGTTTGGCTAATGGCATCCAAGATATGCCGATCGAGCGGCCCATGAACGAGGTCATGATAGCCATAAATAACCAGCGGGCCACTGCCCGATTGTTCTGCGTTGATTTGGCGGATTTGCTCTAAAAATACGCTCGGTGAGTTCAGCCCTTGAATCACGCCGTCACCAGTTTGTATTGGCCAAGGTGGTGCGATCGCCAAGGCGTATTGAACGGCCGACAGCAGCATGTGAATGTGCGGGTCGATAAAACCGGGAACAAGCACAAGATCTTTGAAGCTATTGTCTAGAACCGCTTGCGGATAGGCGGCCTGTAGCTGATCTAGGGCTCCAACGCCAAGAATCATACCCTTTGATACCGCAACAGCCTGGGCGGTCGAATCATCGGCCATGGTGATGATTTTTTTTGCGTGATAAATAACCGTTCGTTGATCAACTTTTGGCGGCTGAAAGTAATACACCAATGCGCCAACGGCGAACACAAAGAGTACGAAGAGCGTAAAGCGACGGCTCACGAACGTTTACACCAACCAAGGAGTCATGAAGAAAGTGGGAAAGATCACAGCCATTTTACTAGACCGCCAAGCCCCAGTAGTTATAGGCCGCAACCTTGGGCCCCGGGATATAACCCTGATCCAGAGTTTCGATTTGAAACCCCGCTGACCGAATAAGATCAACAATGGGTTTATTTAAATGGCAGCCACCGGCGATACGCCGCCACACGGGATTGATACGCGTTTGCCATTTTTTGATCGACTCATCACTGGCCTCACCGTGTTCGCAAAATATGAGCTTTCCGCCCGGCTTCAATACACGTCGCATCTGTGCCAATGCGGCTAATTCTTGCTCAATGGTGCAAAGAGTGTAGGTTAAAACAACGGTATCGGCGCTTTCATTCTCAAGTGGAATGCTCTCGCTGCCTAAGCTCAACCACTCTACATTCAACCCGCTTTCATGAAGATTTTTCTGTGCTTTTTGACGCATGCCTTCGGAAGGCTCCAGCCCCCATAGATGACTTACTTTTTTACCATCATAGTGCTTTAGGTTTAAGCCAGAACCCATACCAATTTCCAACACTCGTCCTTCGGCTTGCGGAACAACCTTAGCGCGTTGTTTTTCAATCGCACTTAAGCCGCAGGCACAATTGATAACATGGGGCAAAATGTGGTTTTCGTAAAAGCTCATGCAATCAGCATAAATCAGCTTTGCGTTAATCTCATTAATTTTTTAGCAAAAGTTTAAACAAACACGCCACTAGCGACATAAACTGTGTGGATGAGCAATGATCTTTTATTGTTATTGGCCGACCTCGTTTTGGGATTGCACATCGGCGTTGTCGCGTTCGTGATTCTGAGTTTGGTATTGGTTTACGCTGGCGCGTTTCTATCTTGGCAATGGGTTCGAAACCCTTGGTTTCGCCTCACTCATATCGCCTGCATCATCGTGGTCACGGCACAAGCCTGGGCCGGTATTGTATGCCCTCTCACCACACTTGAGATGTGGCTTCGCTCACTCGGCGGCGAACAAAGCTATTCTGGTTCTTTTATATCGCATTGGATGAGCGAGCTGCTTTACTACGACTGGCCCGCTTGGGTATTCACCTTGATCTATACCGGCTTTGCGGCTCTGGTGATTGGTAGCTGGTTTTTGGTTCGACCAAGGCCATTGCCAAGGCGTTTAAAAGCGCGGGGATAGAGAACCTCAACTTATCTCATTAGTCAGCCGATTAATCGTCCGAGTTTCAGCCCAAGTATTTTACAGCCGCACATCATAACGCTTTTGTAAGTCTTTCAAGCCAAGGCGGATTAAGCCGCTTAAGGAGTCTAAATTAATATCGTCTAATCTTTTTAGGTACAAACAAGACTTGCCCAACTTATGAGGCCCAAGCGATTCAAGTAGCTGTTTAGCTTCTTTAGAGCTCGGCATGTTGTAAAGCACCGGGCCGGTTTTACGAGCAGCAAAGCCTGTGGCCAATATTTCGCCTTCGTCGCCATTAGCGCGATAGTAAGTATATTCGCCATATCCAACGATAGAGCCGCCCCACATTTTAGGTTTGCATCCACTCGCCTCTTTAAATATCTTTGCCAGTGTTTTTGCGTCTTTGCGTGCGCTTGCGGGCTCGATTGAATTTAAATAGCAACTAACACTCGCCGTGTTTTTAGCGGTTTTTAATTTTACTTTTTTTGCCATACATAAGTCCCCATGGTTGTTTATACGATCTATATGCCACTACCGCGGAGCTAATTTTGCGACGCGCTCAACGAGCTCGACTCACTTTTTCGCCGTAAATCGAGCACCAGGGTTTCGGCAATTTTATCGTGAATAGATTGCCGGTTAGGATCCCAATACACCTGTAAAAAACCAAACAGCCCAGTGGCCAAACCCGCGCTGTAACCGCCGTAGCGCTCAAAGCTTTGCCAAAGGGTAAGCGGTTGCGCATCGATTTTTACTACACGCATCCCCAGAACCTTTTTGCCCACCGTTTGACCCTGAAAAACCGCAGTCGCGAAAGTAAAGTAAAAAGCAGCCCAACCCAAGCTCAAACCAATCTCAAGGCCTTTATCGTCAAGCCAATCGAATAGATCGCGACCCTCGGTTTGCTCAGCCGCACTTTGGGCAATAGGGGTAGCTGTGTCATTGCTATCTGGCCCATCATCTGGCCCATCACTGATGACGAACCCAGCTATGACCACCAACAAACTCAGCGTAAAAAGGCCGGCTAATAAAGGCTTAAGCAGCGCTTCGCTATTCGATTTTGGAAGCTGAAACCAAGCGTAGCCGCAGACCAGTAAAAAGCACCATGCCAAAACCGTAAAACTCATTAATGAGATAATCAAAACAATGCTGAGGTCTATCAGCATGGCAAAACCTCGTTTGCTCGGGCTGGCTAGCGGCCTCCCAAGCAGATCTTCGCTTACCTTAAACGCGTAAGGGGTTACGAATTGTCGTGTCTCTTTTGTCATAGCCTAATTGGGAAAAGTTAGTAGATGATTGTCGTCGAACTTAGCGCAACTGCCCTATCTATCATTCTGCATCGGCTTAATTCGCTTTTCCAGCGTCTTAATCCGCTGTTTTTGACCTCAAAATGTGTTTTTTAGGGTACATTGTGTCCATCATCTAGTAATACCTCCCAAGTAACAACTATGTCACTGAAAGCGATTCCCGGCGAATCTGGGTTGCCTGTGTTTGGCCATACTCTTCGTTTTATGCGCGATTGCAATTCTTTGTTTGACGATATGCATAACAAGTATGGGTCGGTTTACTACAATAAATTTTTAAGCCATCGGGCGGTACATTTGCTTAGCCCTGAAGGCAATGAATTCGTTTTGCTGGATCGAGAAAACAATTTTTCAAGCCGCCTAGCGTGGAACCGCGCACTCAAAGCATTGTTTCCGAATGGCCTCATGTTGCGTGACGGCGACGACCATCGCTATCATCGTCGCTTGATGGGCGCACCATTTAAAGCGGCTGCTTTAGAGCATTATGTTGAACGCATGAACGTGGATGTCGCGAGCCAAATTTCATCGTGGGGCTTGATCGATAACTTTCAATTTTACCCAGCAATCAAAAGCCTAACCCTAGATCTCGCCGCGAGCATTTTTATCGGCGAAGACTTAAACCAAGAAGCCGCGCAAGTTAATCAAGCCTTTGTTGACTTGGTTAACGCGTCTTTAGTGCTGGTGCGCTACCCCATGCTAGGCAATAAATACCAACGCGGCCTTGAAGGGCGAGCATTTTTAGAAGCGCACTTTAGATCACGAATTGCCGACAAAAAAGCTTCGAGCGATACCGACATGTTTGCAGAAATATGCCGCGCCGAAGGCGATGAGGGCGAGCGCTTTAGCCAGCAAGATATCGTCGACCACATTATTTTTTTGATGATGGCTGCACACGACACAACCACCAGCTCGCTATCTAGCATTTGCTATGCACTTGGCAAACATCCTGAATGGCAAAACAAAATTCGAGACGAAATCAGCAGCCTGGGCAAATCGCAATTACTGTATGGCGATATGAGCGAATTCAAAACCTCTGGACTGGTTTTAAAAGAAGCCTTACGCCTATACCCGCCCTTACCAACTATCCCTAGAGCAGCAGTGCGCGACTGCGAGTTTCAAGGGTTTCAAATTAAGGCTGGCGACCAAGTAATGGCATGCCCTTCGTTTACCCATCGCATGGCCGACATCTGGAGTGACCCTCAGCGTTTTGATCCCGAGCGCTTTAACGACGACCGAGCTGAAGACAAACAACACCGGCACGCTTGGGTTCCTTTTGGTGGAGGCGCGCATAAATGTTTAGGGATTAAGTTTGCCGAATTGCAAATTAAGTTGTTGTTATTTCATTTGCTCAAGAACTACCAAATCCGCATTCCCGCAGGATACGAAATGCCTTATCAGCCAGCGCCTATCGGCAAGCCAAGCGATATGCTGCCCTTGAAATTAGAAGTTATTGTCTGAACCTTTTTATCGACGCTAGAGGGCTTTTAATTAGCTAAGGGCTTTTAATTAGCTAAGGGCTTTTAATCGGCTAAGGGCTTTTAATCGGCTAAGGGCTTTTAATCAGCTAAGGGCTCTCAATCCGCTAAAGGCTTTTTCTACTTTTCAGAAATCGTAATGGTGTAGGCCGGATGCTTCATTGAGCCAACAGTGACGTCAATGGTCATCGTTTTACTATTACGCAAAACCGTGAAAGTGAACTCATCTCCGCTTTGCCAGTTATCAACGATTTTATGATACGCATCGTGTTTGGCTTTCTCTTTTATATTTACCGTGCTCACAGAATCAATCGCGGTAATAATGTCACCCGTTTTTAAGCCAGCTGCTTCGGCATTTTGCCCCGGCGTGATACAGGTTAACTTAATCCCTTGCGCGACGTACTTGGGGCAGATGCCCAAAAAAGGTTTGTCGCTGGACGGCTGGCTGACGGTAATTTCGCTCTCGCCACTCATTTTCAACAGCTTTTGCGCCAGAAAACTAATTTCGAGTTTGAGTTCGTCCTCACTGTAACCGGCTATGGCCGCAGACGTCGTTAAGCACAAAACAAAGGTGATACAAAAACGGCTTATTGTGTTCATTAGTTCACTTACCTTGATGGTTTACCATCGATTATTAGTCGGGTTAATCACAGCTTGATCATAAAGATCATTGAGTTCATTTAAAGTTTCAACGCGCTCGTTCCACAACGCTTGAATGCGTTGGGGTTGTTCCGTGCGGCGTGGTTCGATTTCCAAAATCAATTGGTCGAGATAACTTAAGCGCCACTCCAAGCGTTCTATCGACGCCTGACTCACAGCACTGAGTTGCTGATTTTGTTGGGCTACGTCTTGCACTACCAACTCCAAGCCTCTTGAGTGCGCCATCAACTCGTTAATACTCGCTTGCAGCTCTTGGTAATTATTTTGTTGCTCGCTCGGCTGGTCTAACATAAAAACAGCCACTACACCGACAAAGGCAATAGAGGCCGCCAGCGCGTAAATCGCACCGCTTAAAGAATTACTGTTACGGCTTTTCTGAACCTTAGCGTTGGGCTCGACATTCGATTGCAATTGCGACTGGATTCGCGCCCAACTGCCGTCAGGCACTGCGTCATCAACGGCGGCAAAAAGAGTCGCGCCTAGGTTGTTTAGCTCTTCCAGATTCGTTTGGCATTGACTACAGCGATGCACGTGATCGCTAACAGGTGATTCACACCCATCGCGCAGTGCCATCAGCTCTTGCCAGCTAGCGTGTTTTATAAAGGTAGTCATACTACGACCTCCATTTGATCGGCACGGGCTCGCAAAAAATTGAGAGCGCGCGCGACGACAGATTTAGAGTAACTTGGCGTTTTATCAACCATCTTTGCGATTTCTTGATGGGTATACCCTTCCACTTCTTTTAGCCACAGAACGGTTCGCATTTCGTCGGGCAGCTTTTGCAGTAAGGCACGAACCTCGGAACGATGCGCTTGCTTTAAGGAAAAATCCGCATTTGCGTAAGGGTAGTGATGATGATCAGATGAGTCTGTAAAAAAACCGTCTTCATCAGACGACACCACTGCTTTGTGCTTTTTATGTTTGCGTAGGTACATCAGACTTTCATTCACGGCGATCTTACGGAGCCAAAGCCCCAGGGGCGCACGCTCTTCATAGGAAGAGAGGTTACGAAAAAAATTGATGAACGCATTTTGCAAAACATCCTCGGCACAGTGTGGGTTTTGACAAATACCAAGAGCCAGTGTGTACACTGCCTGCGCAAAGGTTTTGTATAAAACCGCTTGCGCACGCTCGTCTCCGCGTTTTGCGTTGCGCAATACGGCGCTATCAACCGTTTGTGAAAAACGCCTGTATTGCACCCCTTCGCGCGGAGTCGATTGTGGTTTACCCTGCATACCCTATTCAGGATGCCGTAAATTCAGGAAGAGTCGCAAATGTTTGCGAAAAATTTAGGCCAATAACACCAAAGCCGAAACAAAGGTCATTGCAATAACGAAACGCCTGAATAGAACTTCGTTAATACGCTTAACCAATACCACGCCAAGATAAATTCCAAGCCCAACCAAGGGCAAAAACAACAAGGTCAGCAAGAACGATTGCCAGTCGATGGTCTCCCAAACTACGACGTGAAATGGCACTTTGAGTAAGTTGATCGTCAAGAAAAACCACGCCGCCGTGCCTAAAAATTCGCGTTTAGGAACGCGCATGGCTAGTAAATACAATGCCAATACCGGCCCGCCTAAGTTTCCGACCATGGTGGTAAAGCCGCCGGTGACACCCATGCCGGGGGCAAAACCTCGCCACGCTGGCACAACTGACGATTTACGCAGCTCTTGCCAGAGCATCAATGCCACGCACACTAAGATGACAATCGCCATAATCCGCTGAAAACTCACATCATCGATAACGGCTCCGGCATAAGTACCAATCAAGACTCCGACAAATGCGGTAGGCAACAGTTGACGCAGCATCGACCAATTTGCATCACGACGATAAATCATCACCGCAAATACATCGGCAAAAATAAGTAAGGTGAGTAGTATTCCGGTGGAGTCTTTACTGCCAAATGCAAAGGCCATCAACGGCACACTGATCATGCCTGCGCCATAAATACCGGCCTTGCCCATGCCCGACAGAATGGCGACCAACAATAAAATCACCCATTGCGTTTGAGAAAGGCTCACACCAAGTAAATCAGTCATACATTGATCGGCGGTCTGTCTACAGCAAGACGGTCGGCGGACATCAGCGAAGCATCGGCGATGCTAATTCACGCTGCACAATTTCTTCGATCACCACATCGGGTTTGTATTCTTCGATAAATTGCCTAATCCGAGCCCGCGAGTTCGAATGCCGAACAATATACACCTCACCAACGCGTTCACTAAAGAACGAGAAAAAGTTAATGCTAAACGAATCTCCAATTAGGAAGACCCGCGTTTTATTCACTGCGCATCGACTCAAACTTAAGTCCCATCGCGGTTTTTCTAAGGATTTAACTTGTGCGCAACGAGGGAGCGTTATGGTGGCCTCAACACTTTTCAGCTTGCTGTCTAGACCAATGTACTTTGCTAAATCACCAGAATACTTATCGAATAGTAAAAATGGTTTATTTGGCTTCGCGGCAAACTCTAACTCCGGGTTCGTTTCTTGTAGACTCTCGATTACTGCATTGGCAACTTCACTGGCGCCAACATGACTCCAGTGCGTATCGTTTTTAAAATAGAGCCGATAGTCGCTTTCTCTATTTGGATGATTTTCGAAAATTTCATCCGAATAAATGTGCATAAACCGAAAGTCTTCAGGCACTTCAGACTTAAAAAACTCCAAGCTCGCATTCGGATTAGTAAACCTAAACTTATTGGGTAAATAACCTTGATACACCGACATTTTATTTGCCGCCACGACATGTCGATAGGCGATTCCTCTTTCAGCTAACCATCGATAAGTTCGCGCACTGGTTCTGGCTCGATGAGTCAGCCGCCTTCGTACGAGGTCTTTATCTTTTAGTTGTTGGCTCAGTAAGGGGTCATAGATTTTTAGAAAGAGCCAATCGTCTTTACCGCGAATAACGTTTCTATGAGGTGACTCGCCCAATTGCCACATCAACTTTTGATGCAGTGAGATGAGGGGTACTCGCCCTCCAAATTGATCATTAGCGTAGTCGCTTAGCTCAGAAAAATATTGGCGATCAGGAAGAGAGTCTGGCCAGGTCGGCTTGGTTTGTAGACTGCGCTTCTCTAAGGCGGATTGGTCTTGATCGGGCGTGGCAATGTGCACGATCATGGGCGCCGCCATGATCAGGAAAAAACCTAGGCAAATCGCGCGCTGAATAACTAAGCTTGAAACCGGCATCATCAAAACCGAAAGTAGATAAACGGGTTATGAGTAGAAACAGCAAGTTGCATCACCGACAATAACAAACAAGTGCTCACACAGAGAAAGTAAGCCGTGCGACTTAACCAGACCGCTTGAGTACCACCCATCACCATTCTCTGGCGAATCTGCGTTAAATTAAGGCTAAAAATAAGCCCAGCAATCAATGCCAACACCACTTCAATATTGATGGCGTCAATCACCTCAAACGGCACAGCACCAAATTCAAAATCAAACATTCGCCGTAAATAGTCGTTGGCGCTGGATAAATCTTCTGCTCTAAAAAAGACCCAGGAAATAAGCACCACAAGCAAAAGATAAACGTGTTGCAGTGGCTGCCAGAGGCGCGCCAACAGTTTACTTAAGCCAAGACGTTCTATCACTAAGACCAAGCCGTGAAAGCCACCCCACACCACAAAATTCCAACTTGCGCCATGCCAAACTCCGCACAGCAAAAATACCAAACATAAATTTAGATAAGTACGCACTGGCGACCCGCGGTTGCCACCAAGCGGGATGTACAAATAATCTCGAAACCAGGTCGACAAAGAGATATGCCATCGACGCCAAAAGTCTTGTAAAGAACGCGCAATATAAGGGAAGTTGAAATTCTCTAGAAAACGAAACCCAAACATACGTCCCAAACCGATCGCCATATCTGAATATCCTGAGAAATCAAAAAATATCTGCAAGGCGTATAAAAGAATGCCAAACCAAGCTATGTGCGTTGGTATGGTTTCAATAGGGGCTGAAAAAATGACGTCGACCACCGCGCCTAAAGGGTTGGCGATCAGCATCTTTTTAGACAAGCCCAACACGAACCGTTCTGCACCTGAGATAAACAAGCTTGACGAAACCTGCCGCTGCGCAATCTCTTTAGCAATGCTTTGATAACGTACAATCGGCCCGGCAATCAACTGAGGGAACAAGGCGATATATAAGCCCAAATTCAATGGGTTTTGTTGCGCTGTAATCTCTCGCCGATATATATCAATCAAATACGAGATGGCCTGAAAAGTAAAAAACGAAATACCAAGTGGCAAATGTACGGGCTGCAAATTCCATTCAGCTAGGCTAAGGAAACTCAGAACGACATTAATATTATCAACCAGAAAGTTGGCATATTTAAATGAAACCAAGATTCCCAAATTCAAAGCAACGCCAACCCCAATCGCTAACTTCGCTGTTTGGCTACCGTGCGAGCTTCGCTCGATAAATAGGCCTGCAATGTAGTTCAATGCAATTGAGAACAGCATTAAGAGCACATAAAAGCCCTCGCCCCAAGCATAAAACAACAAACTTGCTGCCAGCAGCAACACATTTTTTGCAGCGCGCGGCGTAATAAAATACAACGCGATCAAGGTTGGCAAAAAATAAAATAAGAAAATCGGGGAAGAAAAAACCATTGCGGCGCATCGATGGCAGATTGAATTTTGACGTTAAGTGTCGGCCCGAACAAAGCTGAATCAGGCAACGCAGCCAAGGCATGTACATTATGGCAAAGACACTTGTTGCTGACGAGGCTTATTTAGCGCCCGTAATTTTATTGCTCGATGATATATTTACAGTGCCGGTTTGTGCTAAACACAACCCAATCAATGCCAGCAGCGACCGAGGACCTGGGCGCTGAGCCACTAAACCTCTAATGCAAAGTGGTGCACGCCGCAACGTAGTCACACGAAGCATCTTGCCCTATGTTTGGTTATTGTTTATTCGTTTCGCGTTTTACAGACCATTGACTAACGTGATTAATCGTCTTGGCAAACGATTCATTTTATGGCTTTATGGCGAGCCAACCCTAAATTGGCCTTACAATGACTGGGCTTGCCAGCCAATTCAGTAATACTTTGTTTGATGAACGTTAATTCTCCTGAGTTTATAAAGAACCCCTATCCTTTTTATGACACACGCCGTGCTCAAAACCCGGCGTTTAAACGAGATAGCACGACCTGGACTCTAACTGGCTACGATGTACTCTCAGAGGTACTCGCACACCCACATATTGGCCGTGGGAACGTAGGGCAAAAACCCAGGCCGCATGGTGACACAGCCGAAATTCATGCCATCAGAGGCGAAACTCTCGCCTTACAAATCATGGATCAATGGATGCTTTTTCAAAACCCGCCCAAGCATGGTGAATCAAGAAAGCGCATCGCCGATGTATTCACCATCAAAATGATTCAACAGCTTGAAGAGCTAATGCGGGTCACAGTGCGCCGCCAAATTCGAACCATTAAAGAGCAAGTTCCAGAACATCAACATTTTGATTTAATCGAATACATCGCCTACCCCTACCCTGCTAATGTGATTTGCGAGATGATTGGCATTCCCCCTGAAGATCAATCTAAATTTGCAGGCTGGACCCGTGATTTTTCATTGTCAGTAGAGCTTGACTTCGTCAGCATAGGGTCAGACCTTAGGTCTCAGTTAAACGAAACAGCTCGGCAAGTAAAAGACTACTTCGACTCGCTGATTGCACACAAAAAAGAACACGGTGGCGACGACTTAATCTGTCGTTTGATTGAAGAATCTAAAGGTTCGATCTCGCATATAGAACTGCTGTCAAACTGTGTATTTCTTTTGTTTGCTGGTCAAGAAAGTACCACCCAAATGATAAGCAATGCCGTGCATACCTTGCTCTCGCATCCCGAGCAATTGTCGTTATTGAAATCACAACCCGAACTCATCAAAAATACCGTCGAAGAATGTCTGCGTTACGACACGTCAACTCAGATGATTGGTCGCTTCGCACTTGAAGATGTGCAGGTCGCGGGTTTGGACATAAAAAAAGGCGATCATATTTTTGCGTTTATCGGCGCAGCTGGGCGTGATCCGAACGCAAATCCTAACCCCAATAAGTTTGACATCACCAGACAAAAAATCAAACACCTCGCTTTTGCTCGAGGGGCACACCATTGTTTAGGCGCGAGCCTCGCGCGGCTCGAACTGAAAGTGTTAATAGAGGAGTTTTTCTTTGCCTTTGAAGACCTCTCACTAGCTGGCCCCGGCAAGCGCCGACCGACTTGGCTAATGCGCGGTTTTGAGTCACTCCCGTTACGCTATCAAAATAATACGAACATCGAAAACGACCCAATAACAATACAGCTTGGCAGTGGTCTCTACCCTTTTCAGTTACGTGATCTAGACAATTTTTCATTCCAAGGTTATCAACTTGAAAACGTGTTTGAGAAGATTAGTACTGAACAGCGCCAAGCGTGTGTCAACATGTGGATGACACATCACGTCATTGCCAACAAAGAATTAGCATGGGAGCGCAGTAAGCAGATTTGTTACATCTTGACTCATATCGAAAGTGGCGACGTAATCGGAGTCAACACACTTTATAAAAGCCAATTTCAGCACAGCGACTCGCTCTACTTCTTTAACCGTATGTACATACTTCCGGACTATCGAAACACGCGACTCATGATTACAGGCACGGCGGCCATGCTCTGTTACGCCAAGCATTATCTCAGTGACAGAGGAATAAATGGCGTTATCAATATCAACGAAAATAAAAAACTAAACCGCCGCGGCCTACAAAAAATATTTAGACGGCTGGGCTATCAACACCATAGCTGGCAAGACGACAAAGAAGTCATCCTATTTGAGTTTGATCGAATTGCTTATATTGATGACTGATGTTTACCTCTATCTAAGGATGCCCTGATTGGATGTTATTCAAGAACTGACACCTATATCTTCAGACACCCCATCTTTCTTAACAATAACCGTGACAATTCCAATTGTTACGATCGCAAACCTGCCCAAAGAGTGTCATGAACTCAGAGCGATCAAAATCGTCTTCGCATATGTCCTCACGCCTATCTCCTCTGGCGGTCACGCGATACACCGCTCCCGCATACTCTAACCTTAGTGTGTAGTGGTCTAACCATATTGCCCTCCTAGGCATTTTTAAAAAATCTAAACCAGCAAATCCATATACCGAACGTCACAACAAAACATTCAATATTCAATGTCTGACCCCTATCTCTCCTTTCAAAACCTGACCCTCTAACTCTCCTCATCTAGTCATGTTAGCAAAATAAGACTCTGCTTTGAGAAGGTCAACTAAAGGCTTAAATCACGAAATAAGTCACATTGGCTGAAAACTCTTCGCGATTGCACTCATTGCCGTTACGATCATTAGTAATAAGTGTGAATGTCACGACCACTGGCACCTCTAAACCTGATTGGGTACCGGGGTCTGCACTAAGCGTAGCGCTTGTAAAAATTCCATCTACACCAAAGATGTCTCGACCAGACAAAGGAAAAACAGTTAAGCCAGAACCCTCCGTACCCGAGATAGACCATTCAATAACCCCACTAAATGGATCGTTTGTATTAGTAACATTCAATGTTGACACGATGACCGGCGAAATCGGCCTACTCGAATTAGGGAGGGCAGCCTGGTCGCCAGTTATCGTTGTGAGGAAATCTGGACAGACTACTTCCTCAATTTCTACATCTTCCTCCGATAGTAAAAAATAAATTGAAGGAAGAACACTTTCTATCTCTTTAGTTTGTGCAATCGAACTAACACTAAAAAGAAGCACTATAACAACATTAGATACTATACGAAGCACAGCAAAACTCCCTCTAATACAGAAAAGGTCGGAAAATTTAGGTTAGTCAAATAAATCAAATCTTCGCTTTGAACGAACCCTGATCTGATCGTTATCAATCGAGTAAATCCATATTATAACTCAATGAAATCTCAAACAAAGCAATCAAAGGGGTAGGTCTTGAATCTTGAGTGTTTGAACACGCTTCCCTCGCATCCTCCAACCATAGTGGTCTAACCATTTAGCCCTCCTTGGTAATTCTAAAAATAATTAAGTCATCGCATCCATATATAAATCTCACATCAGAGCACTCAACCTTCAAGACCTGCCCCCTAATCCTACAAAAAAAACAAAGCACATTATTGTTTTGGGCCGTTATTTTTACTTTGATCGTCGCGTCTCCACTGGCTGTCGGAGGAATGGTGGCTTTACGTTCGCTAATGATCGTTGGTGGCTTGCACTTTTCATTCGTGATGATGTTACTGCTAATCTCTTTGATTAAAGAGCTGTTCAGCCATCATCAAGACACTTAACTAAAACTAAGTACCGGCTGCCCCAGAACATCCATATTCGGGGAAACCCCAAGACCGGGCACGGATACCGCTTGCGCTCCAAACAAAGTATCAAAACGGCCAACCTTTACCCCTGACAATTCACCAGTGCATAAATCGACTAGCTCGCGAGTATCCAAAACACAGCGAAGCCATTTGGGATGAATGCTTTGCGCTAGATGAACCACCGCGGCGAAGGCAACTTCCGAACCAACAGTGTCTTGTACGCTCATCACCAGGCCAGCAGCTTGAGCGATATCTCGCTGCCTTCTTGCTTGGCTCAGCCCGCCGTTCTTGGATATTTTAAGGCCAAATCCATCGGCAATATTATCAACCAATAAGTGCGCAACACTATGATCTGAAACAGCAAGCTCATCGATATGGATAGGCACATTAACCAAGCTTCTTAAGCGTGCGGTCTCGTGCCAGGTAGCGCACGGTGCTTCTAAAACAATATCAATATCGTTTGGTAATAATCGCAGCATACGCAGAGCATGCTCTACGCTAAGCCCACCATTAGCGTCTGCTAGAAAATATTCCCCTGGCTGGCGATCGGCAACACACGCCGCGATTCGCTGTGCGTCTAACAGCGGGCCGCCTTCGTTTTCGCTGGCACCAATTTTTATTGAATGGCCGATGTACCCCTTTGCTCGAAACTCTTTCACACGATCACGCATGGCCTCTGGAGAATCACAGGAGATTGAAGAAATCAGCGATAACACCGTATCTGTACGCCCGCCTAAGAGATCACATACTGGCACGCCAAAACTCTTTGCTGCGACATCCCAACAGGCCACGTCGAGCGCGGCTTTGACATGTGGATGGCCAGCTAAACACGCATCCATTAAATCGTAATTACGATCAAAGCATCTGGGATCCTGCCCAATTAAGTGCGGCGCTATGAGCTGGATACCAGCGCGCACACCTTCACCGTGAGCCGCAACATAAGTACTGCCAAAAGGTGTTGATTCGCCCCATCCTTCGAGCCCGGAATCACAGCGAACACAGACCAATGTCGCATCAAATGTTTTAAAACTTCGACCACCAGACAAATGATATACATCGCCTGCATAAGGTAAATCTACTTGATAAACATCAATATTGCTTATCTTCATTTTGATTCACAAACGAGGTTTAGGCATGGTAGGCCTGGATTTGCTCGATAAGACTGTTGGGCACGGCAACCCCTTGTTGTTCTGCTGAAGGTCGAAAGCGTTGCGCCTTACAACTAGAAATATGGGTACCATTTTAGCCTGCTATTAGAGGGATATTCATATGGTCTTGATTGTCTGCTATTGGCGACAGGCGCATCGATCAGGCGATGATCGATGCGCCTGTATTAAGGCAGTTTAGCGGCCAATTTCGAGCGCATTATCGCCCACATTAATGAACCGCGTACCATTCCAAAAATAGGACATGCCGTTAACATTAACGCCCCACAGCACGCCATCTTCGCCAACGTCGATATTCTGCA
>CALAKU010000028.1 GCA_937922925.1 uncultured Arenicella sp.
TAGGGTCGTATTCCTCAAAGTCACCTTCTGCTTCAAAGCTACCGTCTTGCTGAGTTTCTTCTTCGTTGGCAGCACTTTCAGCAGCTTCCTGCTCACGTTCGATTTCTTCATCGAAATCGCCTAAGGTTTCATCTAACTCGCGCTCTAACTCGTCGAGCTCTTCTTGAGTCAACGTGCCGGGCTCATCAAATTCGGGCGATTCAAATTCTTCATCAGCCGGCTTAGGCTCTTCAAATGTGACTTCGGGTTCTTGTCCGTCTTCACCCGCACTGTCACCGTCCTCTTCCCAGCCTTCTGGCGCTTCGCTAGAATCAGACTCGTTTTCACCTTCGCCTTGTTTTCCCTCCGAATCGTTTTGACTCGTTGACGGATCACCCGGGGAACCCGGGGGAGAAGGCAAACTCGGCGGGCTCGGCAGTGATGGAATAGGTGAAGGCAAACCACCAGGCACTGACGGAGGGGATGGTAAACCCGGTGGCGCTGGAGTTCCGGGCGGCCCGCCCCCCGGTGGCTGAGCACAAGACACTAACAATGCCAACGCAATCGCAATACTGCTGGCTCTTAGCGACTTAAATGTTTTTGAATTGGTCATGTTACAGCCTCGGCGTTATTCGCCTGATCCACCGGCGGTGGTTTCTGATCGGCGAACTAAAACGCGAACGTCTTGAGTAAATTGATCCGTGCCAACCATCTTACCGCCTTCTATCGCGGGCCTAAAACTGAGGCGCCGAGCTAAGCGTCGCGCTCTTTGCGCAATTTTTGGTGTTTCACTCGCTTTGGGATCGGTTAGTACTTTGCTTACTTTACCATTAGCATCGATTGAAACGTCTAAAGGAAATTTAACTTCTGGATTAAATTTTGGTGCTTCAGGGCGCTCTTGAGAATAATAAAAGGCGGGAAGCTTTACCGGTTGACGCATGCTAACCACTAATTCGTGATCCCCATCTAGGTTTTGGGCCAACTTCCACGCCTCTGCATAATATTGCTCTGCAAATTGTCGTCGACCGAACAATAAATTGATATCGCCCAAATTAAGCAAAGCTCGCACACCGTGTTCTGCGTCGTTAGCTTCTTCAGCTTTTGATAAATATTGACGAATAAATCGTTCACTACCACCCAATGGATTTCGCGGCACAGCGGGCAAGGCTCGCCGCTCTCGTTCAAATTGATGAAAGCTTCGTTGCCGTTGCTGCCGAGGGTCTTGAAACGTAACGCGTTCAGCTTGGCTGCTGAGCTTTGATTTTAAATACAAAACGTAGGCTAACTCACCGTAAGGCATGGTAAGTTGATCAATCGGTTGGTCGCCATAACGACTGATGGCATAGCGAAAATATCGAGACGCGGAGTTCAATAAGATCAAACTCGCTTCACCTGCCACGGGGCGAAATAAATAGCGGTCTACAAATTCGTTAGCCAAATCACGCACTGCATCAAAGCTGTAGGTATCGCGTTCTTGCGGATGTTGCTTTTCAACCCAAATCATTCGTTTAACGAATTCTTCGGCTTCTTCTATATTGCCTCTGGCGAGTTCTATATGAAAAAGTGAGCGAAGCATCGGCCGCTGCTCGATGCTATTTACGCCATTATTAACTTTGGTGATGTGCAAAGCCTGCGCAAACATTTTTCGAGCTTCTTCTATACGCCCAGCTCTCTGAAGTGCGTCCGCATAGCCAAAAAACGTTTCGCCCAAGCGCTCACTAAACGCATCTTCAGTGTCTCTAAGTCGTTGCAGGGCGTCGAATTGCGCCTCCAATTGCGCGCGATCCGTTTCACTCAAATCAAGAACGGGGGCGGTCGGGATAGGTACTCTTGGTGGTGGTGTAACAAGCTTATCAGGCTTGGGCATCAATAATTTTGCGATATCGCCCGCGGATGCATCGGCGATTTTACTTTCGGTTTGCGCATCAACCTCAGCATCTGAGTTCTGACTCTTTGCTTGCTCGCGTGCGAGCTTTAGTTCTTCAACTTGTTGTTGGATGCCATTGCCTTGTTGGATGTCTTGTTGGATGCTTTTGTCTTTCGCATCAGCGGTGTCGATTGCCCAACCACTGGCTTGATCTGCTTCTGCGGAATCCTTTACTGACTCGGTTTGGGTTGAGCTAGTTTGCTGTGCTAGCGCCGAGTTACCGGCAAGTATAAAAACCGTAAATGCCGTCGCAGTAAAAAGCAGCCTTTGCCTAAACCCTGTATTAACGAATAAGTAAGGGTTACTAGCCGCTAACGACAACGCCTCAGTCGGCATCTTTGACGAAGACTTCGCGAAAAACGAAGCCGCTGCACGGTGTTGTCGACGGTAGCTTGGGGTCATTGACTTTGCTTGGGTTTTTGAGGTTTTCTCTTACCTTAGTACTGACCGTGTTGCTTAAAGTTTTAGCATTACCAAATATTAATCATACTGGTCAAGGCATTGCAAACTGTGGCGTCTGACACACAAATCAATAACGACAGGTTTATAGAGGCTGCTTCTTAATATTCAGAGCGCCTCAAGCGTTGTATGAATCATATACCACGCGATGAAAGGAAATGCGTAGAGGCTCAGGCTCGCAGGCACCAAGGAGGAAATCTAGCCGATGACTATTGGTTCAATTTCTAGCCAAATTCCAAAGGAGTTTTGAACGTCGTCTTGTATCTGCCGAGCAAAACCAAGCACGTCTGAGCCCTTGGCTCGCCGCGGATTCACCAACACCAGAGCTTGGTCTTGGTGAACACCAACGCCCTTTATGCTTTTCGACTTCCATCCGCGGTGGTCGATTAACCAGGCCGCGGCAATCTTATGATCACCCTCAAAGGCAAAGCTCACTAGGCCCGGAAACTGTTCCTTTAATTTGCCGAGTTGCGTGGAACTAACAATGGGGTTTTTGAAAAAGCTGCCGGCATTGGGTATCTGTGATGGCGCTGGCAATTTGGCTTGCCGCAGTTTGCAAACGGCATCGAACACTTGCTTTGGGCTAGCATCGTTTGGCAGCTGATCTCTAAGCGCAGGGTAACTTAAGGACGGCTTGGCGTTGGGGAACAATCGCAATGTAAGATCTGCGATAACGCCCTTATTTTTCAAACGCTGCTTGAAGACACTTTGGCGGTAGGCGAACTCGCAATTGGCATTGCTCATTTGCGTGGTTTCTAGTGAGGCTTTATCGATATAGGTAAGTTGAACTAAAACGTCTTTTAACTCAGCACCGTAAGCGCCGATATTTTGGATGGGCGCGGCGCCGGCCAGCCCGGGGATAAGAGCAAGGTTTTCAATTCCATACCATCCATGATCGACGCAGTACTCAACCAACGCATGCCAATTCTCGCCAGCACCAACACGAATCAATATCTCATCAACGCTTTGCTCTAGAACGTGTATACCAAGCAGTTTGTTCTGAATCACCAAACCTTGGTAATCATTGGCAAAAACCAAATTACTGCCTTCGCCGACAATCAGACTTTCTATCTTTTTTTGCTCAGCAAACGCTAGTGCATTGACTAGCTGCTGTCGCGATTCGACCTCGCAAAAATAGGCCGCTGTTGCTGGAATCGCAAGCGTGTTGGCGCTTTGTAGATCATAGTTTTCTACAAAGACTGGCTCGGTCGCAATCGGCTCGATAATCTTGTTAGTCACTCTCGGCCGCTTGCTGCGCTTGAGCACTTGGGCTTAGGCGAATGTGCAAGTCACGCAATTGAGTTTTGTCAACACCGCTTGGTGCGTCAGTTAACAGGCACGACGCCTTTTGTGTTTTTGGAAACGCAATCACATCTCGAATCGAATCCACTTCGGCCATCATTGCTACAATACGATCAATACCAAAGGCAATACCACCGTGTGGCGGGGCGCCATACTTTAGGGCGTCTAGCAAGAAGCCGAACTTTTCTCGAGCTTCTTCATCGTCGATACCCAGCGCTTTAAAGGCCTGCGCCTGCACATCAGTTTGGTGTATGCGAATCGAGCCGCCGCCCAGCTCTGTGCCATTAAGAACCATGTCATAAGCACGCGACAACACACTGCCAGGGTTTGATTCCAGCTGGCCGACTTGATCTGCCTTGGGCGCGGTAAATGGATGGTGCAATGATGTCCAGCGGCCTGAACCCTCGTCTTTTTCGAACATTGGGAAATCGACCACCCACATTGGCGCCCACTTCTGCTCGATCATTTGCAAGTCTGTGCCAAGCTTGACTCGCAATGCCGCCAAGGAATCATTAACCACTTTGGCTTTATCCGCCCCGAAGAAAACCAAATCACCGTCTTGCGCACCGACTCTTTGCATGACATCAGCTAGTACATCATCCGGTAAATTTTTCACGATGGGCGATTGCAGACCTTCACGCCCGGCCGATAAATCGTTCACCTTGATATAGGCCAGACCTCTGGCTCCGTAGTTGCCGACGAAGTCAGTGTAGTTATCTATTTCTTTGCGGCTTAACTTGCTGTTGCCACCCGGTACTCGCAACGCCGCGACGCGCCCGTCATCTGCATTCGCGGGATTGGCAAACACTTTAAACTCCACGCCTTTCATTAAATCCGTCACCGATATCAAGGTGAGCGGAATACGTAAATCGGGCCGATCAATGCCATATTGCTCTATGGCGTCGGCGTAGCTCATGCGCGGGAACTCAGCAGGCAAATCCACCCCGATTTTTTGTTTAAATAGATCGCGCATCATGGATTCCATCATGTCCATGATTTCGTCTTCGCTCATGAATGAGGTTTCGATGTCTAATTGAGTAAACTCGGGCTGGCGGTCGGCGCGTAAGTCTTCATCGCGAAAACAGCGAGCGATTTGGTAGTAGCGCTCAAAACCAGCGACCATAAGTAGCTGTTTAAAAATCTGAGGCGATTGAGGAAGTGCAAAAAACTCGCCAGCATGAACTCGGCTGGGGACCAAGTAATCTCGCGCACCCTCTGGTGTTGATTTCGTCAATATGGGCGTTTCGATATCGACAAACTCATTGGCTTCAAGAAAATCTCTAAAGTACTTGGTAACACCGCTTCGCAAGCGAAAGATTTTTTGCAGCTTCTCGCGACGCAAATCAAGATAGCGGTATTTCAAACGCACGCTCTCACTCACGTCGTCTTCATCGAGTTGAAACGGGATGGGTTCTGAGCGATTGAGCACGGTTAATTCAGTGGCATAAACCTCAACCATGCCGGTGGGCAAATCGGGGTTGATCGTGCCCTCAGGTCGCGCACGCACTCGGGCAGTGACACACAAGACATGCTCATTGCGTACTGTGTCGGCTAAAGCGAACGCGTCTTTGGCATCTGGGTCGACCACAACTTGCAATAGGCCTGAGGCGTCACGCAAGTCAATGAAGATTACTCCGCCGTGGTCGCGGCGACGATGCGCCCAGCCCGAAACCGTAATAGTTTGGTCAATCAAGGACTCGTTAATATCGCCACAACGATGGCTGCGTAAGCTCTTTGTCATTTTCTTGTTTTACGTGTTTTTTGTTTTACGTGTCTGTTGTTGCTCGTTCATTTCTCGAGCAAGTTTTTCGGCTTCAATAGGGTCGTCTAATGGGTTGACCACCCCGGCCGATAGAATCATTTTAAGCCCAGCTTCAACTGGCACATTCAAACGTTTAACATCGCTTGGTGGCACCATAATGTAAAAGCCCGACGTTGGATTTGGTGTGGTTGGCACATAGATGTTAATCAGTTCGTGGCCAACTTTTTCTTGAAACTGCTTGGGCGTATCGCCGGTAACGAAAGCCAACATCCACATTTCACGACGCGGGTATTCAACTAAAACGACTTCGCGAAACGACTGGCTCGCATCGGCGAACAAGCTGGCGGTAATTTGTTTGACCGCGCCATAGATTGTGTTGACCAATGGGATACGCGCCAATAGACGTTCCCAGGAGTTTACTAATCTTCGACCAAAAAAATTGGCCACAATCAGGCCGGTGACCAGCAATAGAATGAGCGTCAAAATGACGCCTAAACCCGGGATTTTAAAACCAATTAGATTTTCTGGCCGCCACATCGGTGGCAATAGCAATAGGCTGCGATCGATTAACTGAATCGCGAACGTAAGCAAAAGATAGGTTGCCACTAAAGGCAACCACACTAATAAACCGGCTACAAAGTATCGTCTTAAACGCGCCATTATCGAACTTACTCGCAAGCTAGGCGGCGCTGGTGCTGGCTGAGTCTGCACCAGACTTAGCTGGCGAAGCGGAATTTGCAGAATCGGATTTTTCAGAACCGGCATTCGATTCTTTACTTTTTGCAGAATCGCCCTCTGCGGCATTGTTTTTAGCCGGTGCTGACGGCTTGCCCGAATTTTTAAAATCCGTTTCATACCAGCCCGTGCCTTTAAGTTTAAAGGCCGCCGCAGTGACTTGCTTTTTCAATGCGGGCTGATTGCACTCTGGGCAATCGCGCAATAAAGCATCGCTCATTTTTTGCAGGGCCTCCATCGAGTGGCCACAAGCCGTGCATTGATATTGGTAGATAGGCATAAAATTTAAAACTTGATAAGCATAGCAAACTGCCGAAAAGGGCGTGAATTATAGCGTTAAAGCCCAGCAATGGTCATGTTTTCAATAACGATCGATCCACAATGCGTATTGCCTCGAGTATCGGTATCAGCGCCGATCGCGGCAATATTTTTGTACATGTCTGTCAAATTACCTGCAATCGTGATTTCTTCTACGGGAAATTGAATCTCGCCGCCTTCGACCCAAAAGCCAGAAGCGCCACGCGAGTAGTCGCCAGTAACCATATTGATGCCAGACCCGATCAGCTCGGTAACGAGTAAACCCGTTTTCATTTGACCAAGACAGTCATCGAAACTTTGGCCGGTGTCGCTGATGCGCAGGTTGCGAACACCCCCAGCATTGGCAGTTGATTCAAGGCCCAATTTTCGCGCCGTATACGAACCCAGCACCCACGAAGTAAGTACGCCGGACTCTATAATGTTGCGCGATGACGGCGTTGCAACGCCTTCGCCATCGTGACGCGCACTGCCCGATTCGCCCATTAAGTGTGGATGCTCACTGACCGTCACAAACTCAGGGAAGATAGATTTCTCAAGTTGATCTAGCAAGAAGCTGGCTTTTTTGTAGATAGCGCCGCCTTTTAAACCACCAATCAAATGGCTAAATAGACTCTTGGCCATCATTGGGTCATACATTACAGTCGCGGTTTGCGATTTGATTTGCTTAGCACCGAGGCGCGCAAGTGTGCGTTCTGCTGTGCGCTGGCCAATGCTCTCTGGTGACGCTAGCTTTTGCGGATTCCGCTGGCTGTCGTACCAATAATCGCGCTGCATATTGCCTTGCGATTCACCAATCACTGAACATGAAATACTGTGCTGGCTGCCGCGGCTGTCGCTCATAAACCCGTGGCTATTTGCATACACGGCATTGCCTGAGTAGGTGCTGATTGACGCGCCTTCGGAATTGCTAATGCGGTCACCGCCATCGAGGGCCGCCTGCTCGCAGGCTAAGGCCATGTCGACCAGCTCTGATTCGGTGGCTTGCCAAGGATGATATAAATCGAGATCACTTAGATCGGTGGCCATACGGTTCGCGTCAGCCAAGCCAAAGCAATCGTCTGCTCCGGTAAATGTCGCAATCGAAACTGCCGCGGCGACCGTGTCGCGCAAGCCTTGTTCGGATAGATCGGCACTGCTGGCCGAGCCAGTTTTGTGATCTTTATAGACACTGATCACGAACTGCGCGTCGTTATGTTTTTCAATGGTCTCTAGAGCTTGTTGTCGCGCTGTTATCGAAACGCCAGTGCCTTGATGAACAGAAACCTCAGCTTGATCCATACCTTGCTGGCGAGCGATCTCGAGGGCTTGCTCTGCCGCGCGACTTAAATCAACACTCACGGCAACGGGGTCGCTTGATTGACTATTTGACTGGCTCATAGCTGCACACCCCCAACGGTAAGAGCATCCATTTTCAACGTTGGCTGACCAACGCCTACCGGCACACTTTGGCCATCTTTACCACAAACACCAACACCGGAATCGAGTTGCATGTCATTACCCAGCATCGAAATGGTTTGCATGGCCTCGGGGCCGTTGCCGATCAAAGTAGCGCCTTTGACTGGGGCCGTGACTTTGCCGTCTTCAATTAAATACGCCTCACTCGATGAGAACACGAATTTACCCGAGGTAATATCGACTTGGCCGCCTCCAAAATTAACCGCGTATAAACCTTTTTTGACGCTTTTAATAATCTCTTCGGGTTCGTGCTCGCCGCCATACATATAGGTATTGGTCATGCGCGGCATCGGCAAATGAGCAAACGATTCACGGCGGCCATTGCCGGTGCGCTCCATCCCCATTAAACGCGCATTGTGCTCGTCTTGCATGTAGCCGCGTAATATGCCCTTTTCGATTAGAACGGTATTTTGTGTTTGATTGCCTTCGTCGTCGACGCTTAAAGAACCGCGACGATCTGCGAGCGTACCGTCATCGACTACCGTGCAAAGTGGGCTGGCGACTTGCTCACCTATTCGCCCAGAGAAAGCGGAGGTGCCTTTGCGATTAAAATCGCCTTCAAGACCGTGGCCAACGGCTTCGTGTAATAAGATACCGGGCCAGCCTGCGCCAAGCACCACTTCCATGGTACCTGCTGGCGAGTCTATGGCTTCGAGGCTGACCAACGCTTGGCGCACGGCTTCATGGGCATAGTGCTCGATCATTTGATCATCAAAATAATCAAAACTGAAACGCCCGCCACCGCCCATGGAGCCGCGTTCGCGTTTGCCGTCTTGCTCAACAATCACTGAGACATTCAGCCGGATTAACGGCCGCACATCGGGAATTTGCCTGCCGTCACTACTGACAATTAGGATGACTTCGTAAACCCCCGCTAGGCTGGCCATCACTTCTTTAACCCGCGAGTCTTTGGCGCGCGCCATTTGATCAGCTTTTTCAAGTATGGCGATTTTTTGTGCGTCGGGCATCTGCGCGACAGGGTCAAGACCTTTGTACAAAGGGGCGTGTTGACGTACCTGCCAAGCGCGATCAGGGCTGACGTTTTGCCCTTGGCGACCAATCGCAGAGACGACATCGGCGGCATTCAGTATCGCTGCCGGATTGAGATCTTCACTGTAGGCAAACGCGGTTTTCTCGCCAACCACCGAACGCAAACCAACGCCGCGATCAATATTAAAACTCCCAGTTTTAACCTTGCCCTCATCTAATGACCAGCTCTCGTGTTTGGCGTATTGAAAATACAAATCGGCAAAATCACATCCATGCACGTTGGTCAGCTTTTGCATGAATTGATTAAGATGCGCCTCGCTTAAACCCGTAGGGTCGAGCAAGGTGGCTTGAGCGGTTGTAAAGTGATCGCTTGGCATTGCGGTTGTCCTCAATAATGGGCGAGCGATTGTAGCAAACAAACCGCCTGAATAAAGGCCTGCAAGGGCAAAACGATGCCTTAGTCTACACCCCAGCGGCTGGCTGAAAATCGCTCAACGTTGGCTTATTCGCCAGCGGGCGCTTCGATACTCTCAATTTGCAAGGCATCGCTTGGCAACTCGGGTTGCGCTTTGTCTTCATTGGCGGCTGAGTCGGCATTCGTGTCCAGCTCTTCTAGCTCGAACTCGTCCCATGATCCTAGGGCGCGATAACTTCGAAAACTGTTCTTGCGCAAATCGTCTTTGAATAACTGCTGGGTTAGAAACACGACTGCCCCCGCTGCCGGGTTTGCCAAGGCGCTTAATAGTGCAATATTGCCCCCGAGTTCGGGCGAGACGTGCATCTCCATATCAATCAGCTCTTTATCCAAATTAACCCTGCCTTCCATCGTGACAAACACAGCTGGGCTTAGCACAAAAGCGTCCTGCAAAACGGCTTCACCATCGGCCAACACACCGCTCAATCGCATGCGATCAAAACGCAAACCAGAGGCGACGACGTCACTGAAATCAAAAACTAAACGACGCAAAATCGCGTTCATATTGAGCAAGCCTAAAATCTTGCCGCCACCGGGTTCAACTTGAACAAGTTCGCCGTCTTTAACAAAGGCATTAAATTCGCCATTGAGCCGTGCGTAATCAAATTCATGGGGCGCGCCAATCCAGCTCAATACGCCCTCTGCACTGCCTTGACCTTTTCGCAATATGCCTTTGAAATCCATTTCATCCAGCGCGTCGCCGGCTTCGTCAATGCGTGTATCAAATTCAAAGCGGCTAATCGAACCGCGCTCGGCGTCACTGGTCCAAGCGCCAGTGGCAGAGGTGAAAATACCATTGTGAATCAGCTCAAGCTTATTCACTCGCCAGACATCGTCTTCGGGCTCTCCGCCCATGGTCAAACGACCCAGTGGCTTTCCGCCTGAACTCAGGCGATTTATACGCACGTTAATAATCGGGTAATTCTCAGGCCGCAGACTGTAGTCTACCGCTTCTGGTGGCGGCTTTTGGCCCACCAAATCGGGAATATCGAACCGGTCGAGATCAAAGTCATAGTGGCCGTTGCCCCGTCTCGGTTCCAAGTGCATGGTGCCGTTTAGGTGGTCGCCTGCTAAGGTTCCAATCCATGTTTTGCCGTCAACCGACAGGGCGTTGACGTCTATCAAGCCATAGGGGCGGCCCGAAAACGTAGCCTGAGGATCGACCAGTTTGATGCTGCGCATAGCATCCAAAAAGACCGTATTGTCTATCGGTACCTTAGGCACATAAGTGGCTAAATCTATAACGGTTTCCAGCCATTGGTCGACGTTTAGGCCAGCGTATTGAAAGTCGAAATTAATGCCCTCGCCCAATTGCTTTGGCACGTCGTCCAAACCGGTGTCTCGCAACGCAATCAGGCTTTGATCAAACAAACTTGGCAGTACATTTGAATTAGCTTTAGGCGCCGCGGCTTGAAACTTTGCGAGCAAAATATCCTTATAGCTCATGTCGATGGAAAAATCGTCTGGCGCAACGCCGAGCTGCATACTCAGATCCATGCGCGCCGCACTTTCGCTGGATTTGCCAACTGGAGCTGGTGCGTCGACCGTCATGCCGATCAAGTCAGAAACCCCGGTTACTTGCAAACTATTGCCCTCAATCAGCATGGCGCCTTGCCAAGGAGCTTTGCCCTTGATAATGGTCAGTAAGTGTTCACCCGTCCAAGGTTCGAGCTCTTGAGCATGCACCGTGCCTTGGGCCGTAAGGCGCATTACCGGCGGCAAAGCCGGCGAAATCGTCTCTAACTTTGCGCGTGTCTCGCCGCCCAAAAAGGTTGCTCGAATATTATCAGATTCAATCGCGCTTTCAGTAAAGCGAACCAAACCACTAATATCTCGCATTGGCATTTGCGAGGGTAAAAAGCCTTCTCCCTCATAAATCAAACTGGTGCCGCTCACGGTCACGGACGACAAGTTGTTGAGCGGCAGTGTGACGTTAACATCCATATCAACCCAGCCGGCTTTAACGTCAAATGGAACTTGGCTGAGTTGCTCTTCAGGCTTAATAAGGGGGCCTTTGAAGACAAACTCCAAGCCCTTTTCAAGTGAGGTTGTCGTTTTACCCCTTACTTTGAGAAGTCGGTCAACCTGGAATAAACGCTCGATCGTCAATTCACTTTGCGTTACCGGGTCACCATTCATCATGGCTTGTTCTGGAATAATGGTGAGCAATTGGTTGCGTATGCGGGCCGAGCCATTGGCTTGTTTGATCGCTGGCCAACGCAATTTGGGCGAGTAATCAACCTCGGCATTCTCAAACTCAGCGTCCATTTCAAACGTGGCTCGATTTTCATTAAACGCCTGAGCAGACAGCTCGCCTTGATAACTCAATCGGCCGTTGGACGCGGTGCCCGATTTAAACGCAACCTCGGACCACTTTCGAAACGCATCCAGTTTTTTCGACTTAGGTAAGTAATGCGACAAGCGCGTTACATCGCTTAACTCAAACAAGGCGGAGGCGGTCAGTTGTGGCGGGTTTTGGTTTGACGCATCAACAATGCTGCCGTCATCAAAGCTCAGGTCAACAACGTTCTCTACCTTAAAGAGATCACCAAAGGTATTTATGCGGCGAGACTGTCGGTTTAACGTAAGCTCGGCATTTAGCGCACGCAGGTGAATGCTCGGGTCATGGAACTCACCGCCTTTAAGGCGGATCAAGCCTACGCCGCTCGCGGGCAGTTCCCAACTAAGCGAACCACTGGCGCTTTGGATTGGCAAGGCGTGTTTAAAACGATTTGGCCAGCGAAACTCCGCGCCTTGGGTTGCAAACTGAAATTCGCCGCTTGCTCGACTTACTTTCAACGCGCCGGATAAATTATTCATACTCGGCGCGGCACCAGGCGAAGTGAAACGCAGATTAGAAGCCGCGGCCTGCAATGACCAATCTTCAATTGCCAACAAGGGGCCACTGAATTTAAGTTCAACGTCGTGCAGGCGACCATCAACCTCGGCCGCCAGCAACCAATGTCGATCAGGCGTTAAGCCTGCGAACTGCAAAAAGTCTTGAACCCGTTGCATGTGTAAAACCGTCAACGATAGCTGGCCTACGCCATCGACCACCTTGGCAGAAAAATCATCGGCTGTGAGTAAACGTCGCCCGCCGCTGCCCAGCACTTCAAAACTGGCATCCCAGTCGCGCTCTGAAAATGGGTTTCCCTTGGCGCGAGACCGAAAAGCGATACTGCCTTTGGCGGTTTCAATCGCCGCGTGAATCGTACGGCTCTTTTGCTGGCGATCATAAACAAAGGAAATATCGTTATAGCGCTGCGGTGTTTTGCCTTCTCTTTGCCAAATCAAACTGCCGTTGTGCCAAACCCCGCTGCGTTGGTCGAGCAGCCAATTGATTATTCCCTCTGGACTGCCTTGGCCTAACTTGACCTCAAAACCGGCCACTTGAATGCGCCCATCGTTAAACGTGGCGATTTCCAATTGCGGCGCATCAACCGCGAATTCTTTAAAAACCGGCCGTAGACGTAAAAGAGACATCGCATCCATACGAGCAGACAAACGCTCGAAGGCAAACGCTGCTTGGTTTTTCGAGTCGCCCTCAATTTTTAAATTCTCTAGCTGGAACTGCGGCGATACGCCATACCAATTGGTCTTCACGTTCTCTATGGTGACTGCGCGGCCAAGTACGCGAGACAGGCTAGATTCGAGCTCAGACTGATAACGACCCGCAACGGTAAACGCAATCGCCACACCAAACCAGAACAGCACATAAAGGCCGCCGACGGTGAGCAATATTTTTAAAACGCGTTTCATGCTAATGCAATATGGTAGTCATGCCGATCAAGTTGTGGGTCGCTTTGCACGCTGAGTTGGCAAGCAAGCGTGTTCTGTAAGGTTGTCAAGGCCGCGGCTTCACCATCGCCTAATAACGTGGCAACCTCGGTTGATGCACGGACAGTATAAGACTTAGGCTTGTGCAAACGGTCAAGTTCGTAGACCTTACGTACAATTTCGTAACAAACTGTCAATGCAGTTTTGGCATTACTTTTTGAGTCGCAGTTCGAACAGGGCTCGCAAAGTAGATCGATCAGGCCTTCATGGCTGCGTTCACGACTCAGTTCCAACAAGCCAAGGCGTGAAATTCGACCAAGCCAAATCGCAGCCGGGTCTTGCTCCACAGCTTCTTGCATGGTTTGCAGCAACGTTTGGCGATCCGCTTTTGCAGCCATGTCTATAAAGTCAATAATCACGATTCCACCGGCGTTGCGCAATCGCAACTGCCTGGCTATTTCTCTGGCCGCCTCAAGATTGGTGGCCAAGATGGTTTGCGAGCTATTATTCGCGCCCACAAAACTGGCGGTATTCACGTCGATCACCGTCATCGCTTCGGTGCGATCAATTACCAGTTGAGCGCCTGAAGGCAAATCAACTCTGCGCCCAATGGCCGCGTCGATGTCTTGCTCAATTGGTTTGAATAGACTCTCAGGCTGCTCATAAAAATGAATGGCTGGAACCAATTCTGGAAAGTGGTTGGCTGCGAACTCGCAAGACTGATCAAAGGCGTTTCGATCGTCGATTGTAATCGACCCAGCTATCGATGGTTTGAACTCGCGCAGTAAGCGCAAATGTAAGGGCGGCGCTTGATACACCAGCTCGCTAGAGGCCTGTTGAGCTTGCACTTGAATAGCCGCCCACTGCCCGCGCAAAAACGCCATGTCGTTTGCTATGTCACTTTCGCTGGCACCTTGCGCCGCAGCCCGAACGATAAAACCGCCATCGGCTTTTGTTTGCGCCTTTAGACGTTCCACCATTGCACACATTCGAGAGCCTTGGTCGCGGTCTGCGATTTTTCTTGAAGCGCTAACCTCTGTACTCACAGGCAAACAGACCAGCGTGCGCGATGCGAGAGATAGATCCGTCGTTAGCCTTGGCCCTTTGTCTGCAAACGCGTCTTTTTTGACTTGTACTAATAGAGGCTGACCTTCATGTAAAATTTGGTCAATGCTTAACTCATTCGTATTCTTTTTTGCTAACTCGGAGCCCTGACGTGCAAAGCGTAGATCGCGTAAATGCAAAAAACCGTTTTTGCCTTCGCCAATGTCGACAAAGGCGGCTTGGATGCCAGGAAGTACCCGCGCTACACGGCCTTTGTAAATATTACCGACCAAACCTCGATGCGCAGTGCGTTCGACATGCAGTTCAGCCAAACGCCCACACTCAATGATTGCCGCTCGAGTTTCGTGCGGCAATACATTGATCAAAATGTCATTGCGTTGGCTCAAATTTAAATTCGTTTAATCGGCCGCTAAAGCCAGTTTAAATCGAGGCTGCTTAGAAGTTCATTTACCTCTCGCAGCGGCAAACCCACCACATTACTATAACTACCACGAATAAGCTTAACCCAAGCTGAAGCAAACCCCTGAATCGCGTACGCGCCTGCTTTATCTTGCGGCTCTCCGGTCGCCCAATACCGTTCCATTTGTTCTGCGGTAATAGTGCCGAACTCAACTTGCGTAGTCACCATACGCACCTGCGGCTTGCCTTCAACTCGCAAGCAAACTGCGGTCATCACTTCGTGGCTGGAACTGCTCAAACTTTGCCAGATTTGTTTGGCGTGTTCTAAGTCACGCGGTTTGCCTAAGATTCGCTGACCACGCACCACAATCGTATCTGCGGCTAAAATCGCGGTATCGATGCCGAGTTTTTCCTCAGCCACTTTGGCTTTATCTCTCGCTAAACGACTCACGTAATCTTCTGGGGCTTCGCCTTCACGCTGAGATTCGTCGGTATTGGTGACACATATTTGGAACTCAACCCCCATTTCTTGGAGCAAAGCGCGGCGGCGCGGAGAGCCGGAAGCCAAAACGAGTGATGGGGTAGCAGGCAAATTAGTCTCCTCGGTGATACGGAAGGTTGGCGTTAATACTCCACGCTCGATACAACTGTTCGGCTAACATTACGCGCACCACAGGATGCGCGAAGGTAAGATGCGAGAGTGACCAAATGGCATTTGACGACGCTAGAAAATCTGGGTCAAGGCCCTCAGGCCCGCCGATGACAATCGCGACGTCTTGACTGTCGTCTATCCATTGTTGCTGGTGAACGGCGAGGGCTTCGGTATCGATGTGTTTGCCTTTACGGTCCAGCGAAATAACTAATGCGGTTTTGGCAATGGCGGCGTTGATTGCCGCGGCCTCGTCACGCAATATGCGGTCGGTATCCGCGTTTTTACCACGCTTTTTTGCTGGTATTTCAACTAAGTGCAGCTGACACAACTTAGGCATTCGCTGCGCATACTGTTGAAAAGCCTGAGTGACCCACGCCGGCATGCGCGTGCCAACCGCCACTAATTTAATTTGCACAGCGGTTAATCAGCTTGCGTGCTCGTGCTTGCGCCACCACTCGCATCATCGCCTGTTTGTTCCCGTGCTTGTTCGATTTTGGCGCGCGCGTCAGCATCCCAAAGTGTCTCTAAATCATAATAACTTCGGACCTCTGGGCGCATCACGTGTAACACCACATCACCAAAATCGACCAACACCCACTCGCCGAGATCTGCGCCATCTTCGTTCAAAGGCTTGACGCCTTGTTTGCGCAAACGATCGGAGGCTTCGCGGGCCATCGCTCTTACGTGAGTGTCTGAAGTGCCACTGACCACGACCATGTAATCAGCAAAACCTGATACCTCGGCAATATCCAACACACTAATGTCGTGACCCTTGATGTCTTCAAGAGCCTCGACTACTTCATTTTTTACTTTTTCGGGCAGCATAGAGCCTATTTTATACAGTTGCTGTTGTTGAATATAGTTTAAAACTGCTTTTGGCAGTTGTTCGGTTATTAATTGCTTGGTGGCTTTGGTTTCTTCATTTACCGATAAGGCTTGGCGAAGTTGTGTTGATGACACCTTGAAATCACTGTTCTCGTGAATCCATAATTTTGACTCTATTTGATCATCAGGCTGAGCCTTAACAAGGTCAAGAACATGGTCGACCAGACGAGGCTTTAGACGCTCAGGCACCTTAAGCGAATAACTCGGGCGATGCATCACTACCCAATGGGCCAGGTCTAAGAGTTCGGGATAGCGATACCAGCTTGGCAGCGTTTCCAAACTGTCACCGCCGATCAACATCACCAATTGATGATCAGGGTAACGCTCACGTAAGGCAGTTAGAGTATCAAAACTGTAAGACGGTGCATGGCGTTGTATTTCAATATCGCTAGCTTGCCAATTCGAGTAAGGCTCAAGCGCCAGTTCGAGCATATTTAATCGATCTTGAGCGGCCGCCCTAACTTGATCTTTGTGTGGAGGCTTGGCACTAACTACCCACAAGATTGAGTCAAACTCGATTTTCTCCGCTATTTGTGTCACCGCACCAAGGTGCCCTTGATGAACCGGGTCAAACGTACCCCCGAAAATGCCCAGTAGCGGCTTACTCATCACATTGCCTTATTGGCGAATATGGCCGTCGCCCAGCACTATCCATTTCTGCGAGGTTAAACCCAACAAACCTACCGGCCCACGGGCGTGTAGCTTGTCTGTAGAGATGCCAATTTCAGCACCTAAGCCAAATTCAAAGCCGTCTGCAAAGCGAGTCGACGCATTGACCATAACGGAGGATGAATCAACCTCGCGCAGAAACCGCTGCGCAGCAGAGTGATTCTCAGTGACGATGCTTTCGGTATGAGCCGATGAATACTGCGCCATGTGCGCCATGGCAGCGTCTAGGTTGTCGACTACTTTGATCGACAAAACCGGCGCTAAATATTCAGTTTGCCAGTCAACTTCATCAGCGGCATGCATATCAACAATCGCTTGGCTACGCTCACAACCTCTTAGCTCTACGCCTTTTGCCTGGTAAGCCTGGCACAGTGGCGGCAATAACTCTTGCGCGCGATCGACATGAACCAATAAGGTTTCCATGGCATTGCATACGCCATAGCGGTGCGTTTTTGAGTTGAGTGCGATGTCATACGCTTTTTGTGCGTCAGCTGCTTCATCTAGATATACATGGCAAATACCGTCTAAATGCTTGATCACTGGCACCGTTGCATCGCGGCTGATGCGCTCGATTAAACCTTTGCCGCCTCTTGGCACGATGACATCGACATAGTCAGACGCACTAATCATGGCTCCGACCATGGATCGATCGGTGGTCTGGATCACCTGTACGGCGCTTGGCGGCAAGCCCGCCGCAGACAATCCCGCCTTGATGCATTCAGCGATTGCCAAATTTGAATGAATGGCCTCTGAGCCGCCGCGCAAAATAGTGGCATTACCAGACTTTAAACACAGAATGGCTGCATCGATCGTCACGTTCGGCCGAGATTCGTAAATGATGCCAATCACACCTAATGGCACCCGCATCTTTCCGACTTGAATTCCGCTGGGCCGATATGCCATCTCACTCACTTCACCAATCGGGTCAGGCAGTGCCGCAACTTGTCGGCAACCTTCAGCCATGGCGGCAATGCGTTCTGGCGTTAAAGAGAGTCTATCGAGTAAGGCAGCGTCCAGCCCGGCTTTTTGCCCAGCAGCGAGGTCTTTACTATTGGCATCTTGTAATGCCTGTGTCGCCGACTCTAACTCAGCAGCGATGGCAAACAGTGCAGCATTTTTTTCACCACAACTTGCTCTGGCCATTAGTCGCCCAGCATCGCGTGCGGCCTCGCCCAATTGACTAAACGAGATTTCAGTCTTCATCTCAGCGTTCATGATTACGGTTTGTCGATGTAATTGTATAGGTTAATAGTGCGTCTTTTACTACGTTAACTCTTAGCTTAGCCGACTAGTTTGCAGTAACTGCGAGCTGGCTGGCGAATGCTTGCTTACAAGCGCGAGCAATCAGTTGTTCTATCTGATACCAAATGGGGCCCACTTCTTGATAGCGCTGGCCTTTGACAGTTTGATCAAGGTGAGCGCTTTGTATTAATAAGCCTTGCCACTCATCGGCGCTTAAGCGATTTAGAGCTGCAACCATGGAGGGCTCGCGCTTGCTCCAAATTCGGTATTGCTTAAACAAGGCAGATCGCGCTTGGCCCAATTGTAACTCTTTGGAGATCGCCGCCAGAGTGCGAATTTCTCTGACCAGTGCCCAAACCACAATCACCGGCTCTACGCCCTCGGCTTGCAGGCGCTGCTTTATTCTAAGGCAGCGCGCGAAATCACCGAGCAACATCATCTCACTCAAGGCATAGACATCAAATCGAGCTTGATCGGCCATGCTGTCGGCAACCAACTTAAGGCTCACTGCGCCGTCTTGTGCGAGCACGCGCAACTTATCAACTTCTTGAGCGGCAGCCAAAACATTGCCTTCTGTTTGCTGCATCATCAATTCAACCACCCCCGCTTCAACCCGTAAGGCTCGGCTTTGTAGCCGTTTTTTTAGCCACATTGGAAATTGCTGGGCGGTGATGTCATAGCCATCAACCAACCAGCCAGCGTAGTCCACCGCTTTGCACCATTTAGCTGCGCGCTGACGTTTATCTAACAATGGCATGATGACAATTAAAACGTCGTCTTCGGGAAGCGAATCACAATATTCTGTCAGTGCTTTGGTACCCGCAGTGCCCAGTGATTTGGGCACTCGTAATTCGATAATGCGCTGTTGCGCAAAAAGAGACATGGCCTGGCCAACGCCAGCCAATTGCGACCAATCAAAACCGGCCTCAGCTTGATAGCGAACACGTTCGGTAAAACCAGCGTTCTTGTAAACGTCACGGGCAGCGTCTAAACCCTCTTCTAAGAACAAGGGCTCATTCGCGTTTAATAGTAGGATTTTGGGGAGTTGAGGGGCGCTGCTTTGCAGGCGCTGGGCCAACTCGTCAAGCGCCACTCGCATAACTTTGCTCGCTTATCTCACCGGTTGACTAGCTCTTTTTATCGTCTTCGGGCTCTATGTCGCCGATAGTCGATAATTGACGGACAATTCGTAAGGACGCTTCTTCTTCCATGCTTTCAAGTAATTCTCTTTCTTCGGCTTCCGTTTCGACCACAAAGTTGGGGTCAAAATTATAGCGACGAGTCTCGTTGATTTTGGTTAGCTTACGAATCTGCTTTTCGTCAACGGTCTCTAAGCGGTACGCAATCTTGAGTACAAGGTTAAAGCTATTGGCCTTACCGCGATCGTCTAACGTACCAACGGTGCGATCGGTATCAACTTTGGTTACCGTGAGCACGACATCGGCAGCGCCAGCCGATGGCGCCAAAACCGCACCTTGACGCGTCAATGCGCGCTCAAGTTCGTTCTTAAATGTGCCTTCTGGCGCGTTCAGATACATATTTTTGATACTGTCTGAAAGCGGAATGCTACCGCGCAGGTGAAAACCGCAGGCAGTTAGCGCCAAGGCCAAGATGGCAAGTGTTAAAACTTGAATCGCTTGTTTTTGCATCACTCGTATTTGCATAGTGCTGATCAGGTTTGTTGTTCTATTTCTTCAGTTACTTTAGTGTAGCGCAAGCAGCCTAGGCTCGGCGACTAATTAGCCACAATATTCACTAACTTGCCGGGCACCACAATGACTTTTCGCACTGTTACGTCAGCTAAAAAACGCTGCACATTTTCATCGGCGAGCGCTAAAGCTTCAATTTGTTCTTTCTGCGCGTCCGCGGCAATCGCTATTTTAGCTCTAAGCTTGCCATTCACTTGCACCACATAGGTGATCTCGTCTTGCACTAATGCGGCCTCATCTAAGACCAACCAACCCGCTGAAGTAAGCGGTATTTGTTGATTAAACTGCGACCAAAGAGTCTCACACAAATGCGGGGTAATCGGCGCTAGCATCGTCAATAGGGCTGAACATGCTTCCGCTAGAGCCGCATCGCCGTGCTCGCCCATGGCCTCAAACTTAGCTTTGTCGACGGCGTTGGTTAACTCCATCGCGGCCGCCACCACCGTATTATATTGCTGGCGTTCATAGTCAAATAGCGCGCGTTGGATTAAGCCGTGTGTGGTACGACGCAAGGTTTTGCATGCTTCATTGGCACCATTAAAATCAGCAGAGCCATCAAGGCCCACTCGCTCGAGCGTCTCAGAATGTTTGACGAACAAAGCCCAAACACGACGTAAAAACCGTGAACCGCCAGCAATGGCATCGTCGTTCCACTCTAAAGATTGATCGGGCGGCGCGGCAAACATGCTAAACAAGCGCACGGTATCGGCACCCCATTTATCGATCATGCTTTGAGGGTCAACGCCATTGTTTTTAGACTTCGACATTTTTTCGATGGCGCCGATTTCTACCAATTCGCCATCGGCTTTCAAACGCGCAGCGATAACGCTGCCTTTTTCATCGTGCTCTAAATCGATGTCACTAGGGTTAAAAAATTCGCGTTTTCCAGCGTCGTCAAAGCGATAAAAAGTCTCAGCAGTTACCATACCTTGGGTAAGCAAACGCGTGAATGGCTCGTCGGAGTTAATTAGGCCCACGTCGCGCATGAGCTTATGAAAGAAGCGTGCATACAAAAGGTGCATCACCGCATGTTCAATGCCGCCAATATATTGATCAACCGGCAGCCAATAATCGGCGCGCTCATCAAGCATGGCGGTATCAAGATTAGGGCAGCAATAGCGAGCGTAGTACCAGCTCGACTCGAAAAACGTATCGAAGGTGTCGGTTTCGCGGCTGGCCGGTGCGCCGGTTTGTGGATGTACTGTGTCAATGAACGAGGCCATTTTTTTAATCGGCGAACCAACTCCATCCATCACGACGTCTGTCGGCAAGACTACTGGGAATTCGGTCGCTGGTGCTGCTTCACCCTTGTCATCATAAACAAATGGAATGGGGCATCCCCAGTAGCGCTGCCGTGACACGCCCCAATCGCGTAAACGATAGTTGACTTGCCGCTCACCTAAGCCTTGCGCTGCAAGATGCTCGATGATGGCGGTTTTTGCCGGTTCCGATTCTTGCCCATCGAATTCGCCCGAATTTTTAAGCACACCGTATTCGGTATAGGCCGTTTCGCTGATATCCAGATCACCCGCTTGAGGAAATATAACGGGCCGGATCTCAATTGCGTATTTAGTGGCGAACTCATAGTCTCTTTCGTCGTGCGCCGGCACGGCCATAACCGCACCCGTGCCATACGACATCAAGACGAAATTAGCACACCAGACCGGCACCGATTCGCCGCTCAACGGATGAATCGCGGTAATACCTAAATCAATGCCCCGCTTTTCCATAGTCTCAAGATCCGCCTCGGCGGTTGAGGTTTGGGCGCACTCGGCTCTAAATTGAGCGACTTCGTCGTTGGTTTCAGCCGCTTTTAGGGCCAGCGGATGATCGGCGGCCACCGCGAGATACGTCACCCCGTAAATGGTGTCGGGTCGCGTGGTGAACACTCGCAAGTCGTCGGCATCGTCAACCTTAAACACAACCTCGCAACCCACCGACTTGCCAATCCAATTGCGCTGCATGATTTTAACTGGCTCCGGCCAGCCATCTAACTCATCCAAACTCTCAAGCAGCTCTTCAGCATAAGCCGTGATCTTAATAAACCACTGCGGGATTTTCTTTTTCTCAACCAGTGCACCTGAACGCCAGCCTCGGCCATCAATTACTTGTTCGTTGGCTAACACAGTTTGATCAATAGGGTCCCAATTGACTTCAGCTTCTTTTTTATAGACCAAGCCGCGCTCATAAAGCTTAGTAAAAAACCACTGTTCCCAACGATAATAATCTGGCTCACAGGTCGCGAGTTCTCGACTCCAATCGTAGCTAAAACCCAAGCGTTTTAGCTGACCACGCATGTTCTCGATATTCTGGTGGGTCCATGCCGCCGGTGCCGTTTTATTTTGTATCGCCGCGTTTTCAGCAGGCAAACCAAAGGCATCCCACCCCATGGGATGCAACACGTTTTTGCCCAGCATCCGTTGATAGCGAGCAATCACGTCGCCGATGGTATAATTCCGCACGTGCCCCATATGCAGTTTACCCGATGGATAAGGGAACATTTCGAGCACATAAAATTTGTCTTTGTCGCTGTCTTCACGAGCCTCAAAGCGGCCCTCAGACTCCCATTGAGCTTGGATAGACTCTTCAACGATGTTGGGCTGATATTCAGAATGCATGGTTACAAATGAAAAGGCTCTCGCAACGAGAGCCGATAAAATCAATTACGGGTTGATTGTAACGAAAAAACATCACTTTGAGCGGTTTAGCGTCGGTTTTTAGATGTCTATTCTTTGAGGTGGCTTTTCTGTTCGCTAGGAGGCCCTGATTTTCATCAGGATGACAATGTTCTAGTTTGTGGTTACCGACACAAGACAAAATTCGTCATACTGAACTCGAGTCAGCATCTTGCATCGCGAGAAACCATCACTTTAGTAGATTCTGACTTTCGTCAGAATGACTGTATGTGACTTTGTGGTCGTCAGCACAAGATAGAACTCGTCATGCTGAACTCGGTTCAGCATCTATACTTAACCCCCACAATCCATTCAAACAATCTCAAAGCTGTGCGTTACATCCGCCGTTTTACCCAGCATGATCGACGCCGAGCAATACTTTTCGGCAGATAATTGAACAGCTTGTGCCACCGCTTTTTCGCTTAAACCTTCGCCCGACACTTTGAAATGCAAATGGATTTTTGTGAAAACCTTGGGCTCTTCATCTGCGCGCTCGGCTTCAATTTCTGCCACGCACGATTCAACCGGTTTGCGTTTCTTGCGCAAAATATGCACTACGTCAAACGAGGCGCAACCGCCCATGCCAATCAATAGGGTTTCCATGGGGCGAGCCCCCAGTTCTTCGCCGCCGTGTTCGGGCGGGCCGTCCATGAGCACCATTTGGCCAGACTCGGTAGTGCCTTTGAAATGAACATTTTGTTGTAGTTCAACAGAGACTTTCATATGAGATTTATGGTTTGGTTTTGTTGGGCACGATTATGCCGTATATGTGGACTGGAAGATAACGGAGCATGATGATGACCAGTTTTGTTTAGCGGTTTTCTTTTTTACCAAAGATGTCTTTATCCTGACTATTGGGCTACCAAATTACATTTTGGATATTTCGTTCAAGCAATAGACATCAGCGAGTATGCCGTTTATTCTAGTAAGGTCTTTTTTGGGGAAAAGGCAAATCTGTACCTCCATATGTTTGTAGTGGCGGATAGATAGTTTTTAGTGGCGGATCAGAAATTTACTTTTATAAAAGTAACTAAGCTCGGGGGGGCTTAATTATGAATACATTTACCAGTAAAGGTATGAAGAAAGAAAAAGGAAAGACTTACGTTTTACCAAATGGCACGGAAGTCGAAATAGAAATGATTGACATGGAAGGCAATAAATCTCGCCATGTTGAGCAAGACGTTGAAAGTGTGGAAAGCTTATTAGACACGCTGTCAGAATTCGCTCCTAGCAAGAAGAATTATTTGCCATCTGAATGAAAAAACCAGCTCAGCGAAATTGCAATATGTCGGCGTAATTTCCAAAACCAGTTTTTCCAACACCTTGAGCCGAAGGCATTCCGTGGTTGACCCTGCTCATTCGTTTTAGTGAGACAGGGGATGGTATGAGATCGACACAGCTCTGATTACTGTTCTGATCACGAGTCTTATCACTATGCTTTCTAATCAAGACGAACTTGCTTAAAACCTCTGTTACCATATTCACGACTTTCTTCTTAAACGACTTGTGCAGACAACCATGGATTTTTCAACGACCCCGCTAACTCAAGAGCAAGTGCGCGTGCTCGGCGCATTGATGGAAAAGCACTTGGCCACGCCGAACAATTATCCACTAACGGCGAATTCTCTGACCTTGGCTTGCAATCAAAAATCAAATCGCCATCCCGTTTTGTCTCTTGAGGAGGGTAAAGTAGTCAACACCGCTCAACAGCTTAATGAATTGGGCTTAGTCAGCATTGAATACGGTGAGCGGGTTAACAAATTCTCTCATCGTGCGCCCGGCGCCTTTGGTATTACGCGCGAACAACAGGGCGTACTTTCTATCTTAATGCTGCGTGAACCGCTAACGCTGGCAGACATCAAAGCACGAACCGAAAAAACCGTAGGGTTCGATTCTATTGAAGACGTCAAAACTGTGTTGCAGGAGTTAAGCCAAATGACGCCTGCCATGACTCTCGAACTGCCTTTGTTTTCTGGTCAGCGCGAGGAACGCTATACCCACCTCTTGGCGGGAAAACCCGATTTATCACAGATCAACTTTGCTAGCAGTGCCGGCGCGACTTCCAACAATCGACAATCCAAAATTGATGAACTCGAGGCACGCATAGCTCGATTAGAAGCGGCGCTAGACTTAGCTTGGCCAACCGAAGATTCGTCGCCTTCCTAACACAGGCTCGCAGCGACAATGCGATACTGTCTCGCACACGAAAACCAATGAGCAAATTATCATGATGGACACCTCAAATCTTTTTTCACTCGCGGGCAAAACTGCGTTAATCACTGGCGGCTCGCGCGGCATAGGCAAAATGATTGCCAAGGGGTTTCTTGCTCAAGGTGCCAAGGTGTATGTCTCCTCTCGCAAGATAGACGCCTGCGATACCACAGCGGCCGAACTCGGAGACAATTGCTTTTCGCTTCCGCAAGACGTAAGTTCGGTTGAAGGTTGCCGCAAACTGGCGACCGCTTATGCCGAACATGAACCGCATTTGGATATTCTGGTGAACAATGCAGGCGCAGCATGGGGCATGCCCTTTGAGGATTTTTCAGAAGCCGGTTGGGACAAGGTGATGGACTTGAATGTCAAATCGCCCTTCTTTTTACTGCAAGCGCTTCATCAATCTTTAAAAGCCAATGCCAGTTCGGGCCAACCTGCGAAGGTGATCAATATCGCGTCGATTGACGGGTTTCGGCTAAACCCTTGGGAAACCTATAGCTATCATGCCTCTAAGTCGTCTTTGATTTATTTAACTAAACGCCTTGCCGCCAGACTGGTTAATGACCACATCAATGTTACCGCGATCGCTCCCGGGGCATTCCCCTCTGAAATGAATCGCGCGGCCAGAGACCACGGTGACAAAATCGCCAGCGGCATTCCGTCTGGGCGCATAGGCGTTGATGAAGACATGGCAGGCGCGGCAATTTATCTTGCAAGCCGAGCAGGCGATTATGTCGTCGGCGATACTATCTGTGTCGACGGCGGTTTGGTCAATGCATCACTCGGCACCAGTATCGATGCGTAAGAAGTTTAGAGCTTACAACTAGGCACCTAAATCGCGAACCCTAGGGCCTGCTTTAGTGGGCCAAGATGAGACTCATAATTACGCCATTGCTGCATTGATGTTTTAAAAATCGGTTGGCGTACTTGTTCCGAACTTGGAGTTTTCACCGCACGCTTGGTTTGATGAAAATCCACACAGGCTTGTTCAAACTCCAAACCACAAAAATCTAGGATACGCGCCACTTGTGTTTCTAAGTCGTCGAGCACGTCTTCATGTTGCACTCTGAGAATACGGTTTGGCAATGCTGATTGCCAATGCTCCATAATCTCAACATAGTCACGATAGTAATGCCCAATGCCGTCGAGTGTGTACGAAAACTCTTGGCCTTCGGCAAACAATTGCTTGTAGCCACTAAAACAGCAGGCCATGGGTTCGCGCCGAGCATCAATGATTTTAGCGTTCGGTAAAATTAAGGCAATCAACGCAATGTGCCGAAAATTATTTGGCATCTTGTCGATAAAAAACGGGGCATCTTGTCGATGCATGGCCGTTTCTTTGAGGTATAGCTCGCCAAGACGCTGACTTTGTTCCTGAGTCATTTTTTCTAAGATTGCTGGGTACTTTGGTTTTTCGTCAGCCGCCGTTCGCCCACTTAGACGATGTGCATACGCAATAATATTTGCCAACTCCATGGTGCCATCGACCTGTGAATGCGAAGCTAAAATTTGCTCGAGCAAGGTAGAGCCTGCACGAGGCAAACCGAGGATAAAAATCGGGTCTGGGGCGGCGCAACCAAAACCTACGCGCTGCTCAAAAAAAGCGGCGTCGTAGCGTGCCTTTTGATGATCGATCTCATCACGTAGTCGGCCAAAATCAAAGGCGGTTTCGCTCTCTTTATGCGCATTACCTTGCCGGTAAAACTCAAAGGATTTATCAAACGCTTGGTCGTCTTCATAGGCCTTGCCTAGAGCAAAACACAAATGCGTTTGATCTTGTTGGTCGACTTCAGAACCGTCGAGATGATTGTGCATTTGATCTAGCTCGGCATCGCTAAAACGATACGTCTTTAAATTTGCCAGGCTCCAGTAAGCTTCGCCAAAACCCTGCTTGGCTTGAAATGCATTTTGATACGCATTGATCGCGTTTGGCGTATCGCCGATGGTTTTAAGCGCATTACCTAAAGCGACGCTAAGCGACGCATGCTGTGGCGCGTGCTCTAAGACTTGTCGATAACTTTGGATCGCTTCATCAAAGAGGCCATTGGCCTGCTGAGCATTACCTAAACTGATTCTAAAGCCGGGATTTTTTGAATCGGACTGAACCAATTTTTGGGCTTGCTTCAACGCTTGCGAAAACTTTTGTCGGCGCTGAAGTACATCGATATAGTCCAATCGCGCTTGATGGTGCTGCGGCGCAATCTCCAAACATTTTTGCAGCAAAACTTCCGCATCGTCTAATACGTAAAAGCGCCGCCCTATCTCTGCGAGTAAGCGCATGGCTTCGGGATGTTTGGGCTGTCGCTGAACAAATTGGCGACACAAGGCCTCGGCCTTCAATAACTTCTTTTGATGTATAAAACTGGTAACCGATACCAGCTCAGGCGGCAGTGATTCAAACCACACTAATTGGCGAATCGCTTCTTCTTTATTTGAATAGCTTGGAATTTGGCTTAACGCTCGCCAGGCCCCATGCAAGGCCGGGTTTAGGGCGACCGCTTTCTCAAAGGCTCTAACCGCTTTGCTCGTTTGTTGACTCTCGAGCCAGTTATACGCCTGCTCTTGGTGGGCGTGCCCGTTATCCGGCTCTAACTCAAGTAGGACATCTAATTGATCGAGAGCTTCGCTGTGACGCTTTAGTTTGCGTAGACACACTGCCAATAAATAGAGCGTATCGGGGGTAGGCGACAGCTTAGATGATGGCGCATCTTTAGCGCTGCTAAGTAGCCGATAAGCGCCTTGGAAATCGCCCTCTCGAATCAAAGCTCTGGCTGCCGTCACTTGCTGGTCGGCAGGTTCATTGTGATTGGTGGTAGTCAAAAGATGGTTTAACCGTGCCTGTTTAACAATGCCTATAAAGAAAAGTGGCGACATCTTTGATGCCGCCACTTTGATAGTGCTTGTTGAATAATACTCGCACACTGCCATTATTCAACGGCAATGTACGTAGTATTAGTTTTGATTAGAAATCGTAACTAAACCGAACGCCAACCGTACGCGGGCGAGTCGGGATCAATCGGAAGATCAAATCCGGCGCACCGCCGTCTAACTGGCCAAGCTCATCTGTCAAATTATCGACATACAAGGTCGCCGTCCAATTGTCACTGCTGACACCGACGGATGAATTCACGATTGTATAGCTATCTAACTCAAATCGAGCTGCTTGCACGAGGCTAGTAAAACGACTGTCGGTATAAGCTGCAACACCTTGGGCAAAGCCAGTGTAGTTACCAAATTCTTGCTCATAACGCACACCAACCGTTGATTGAGTTTCAGGTGCAAATGGCAATTGCGAGCCTTCAGGCGCAATATTGGTAATGGTTTCTGGCAATTCAACCAGTTCAGAATCAATGTAACTAAACGAGCTGAAAATACGCAGATTTTCGGTTGGAGCCCAGTCGGTTTCAACTTCAAAACCCATGATTTCGGCATCGCCAACGTTGTCGAAGAACGACACATTATCAATCGTGAAATCCAATACGCCTTGCTGTAGATCGGTGAAGTCGACAAAGTACGCAGATGCATTAAAGCGCAAACTGCCATCTAAAAGAGTTGATTTATAACCAACCTCGAAGTTGGTCGCGTTATCACTTTCAAAAAAGAATGGGATGTTCGCGACACCTGATCCGCCACCACCGTTGCGGTTAAAGCCGCCAGATCGAAAGCCTTCTGAGACCGTAAAGTAAGCCAGACTTTGATCACTAAGGTCGTAGCTTAAATTGAATCGGAAAATAGTGTCGGACAGCTCGGCTGGTGTTTGGCCAGCCAAATTGGCATCGACATTGACGCCACCAGCGGACTCTGGCCCAGGTGCACGAGAACCAAAACTCGACTGACCTGTTAAACCAATATCAATCGTGTAGTTACGAGCGCCCAATGTGGCTTTCAGGCGATCATTAAACAAATAAGACACTTCACCAAAGAAGGAGACCTCTTCACGAGTACTGAGAAAATCGTTGAAGAAAGTGACGCCCGGGGCACGCACATTCGGATCTGTTGCAAACGCCGTTGGAATCGGAAAGTTAGGCTGAAAGCCAACCAAGGTCGAGGCAGGATAGATAAAGTTGGTGCGCTCAATGGTGTCTTGATCGTCGATAAAGATACCGGCGATGAAGTTGAACGCGCCTTCATAGTTACTGGCAACGCGTAACTCATGCACAGTACGCTCGGTTGAAAAGAACGAATCGGTAATCAGACTTGGGCTGCCGCAAGCGGTGTAACCCGGAGTGCAAATATAGTACGGGATAAACGGGCCATTGTTAGCATAGCCAGTGTAGTCGGTCTGACCTTGGAACAAACGCTCTGTATAAGAGCCGTTATAAACGATATCTAAATCGCCAACCGCACCTTCAATGGTTAAAGCAAAAAGATCGACTTCGTCTTCACCAAAATCGCGGTTAAACGTTTGCGCATTTAAGTCATCGTCACTTGAGACATCTGGCTCGAACTCAAAAATACCTTCGGTGTCCAACGTTTGACTCACGATCTGCGCCGTGGCACTCCAGTTCTCATTGAAGTTATGTTTTAAAGTGGCGCGCACACCTTGGTATTCGGCATCGTTAAAATCGTCTTCAGCAAACGCTTGATTGTTGGCCGTTTCACGAAATGCGGGCACTACGCCAAATCCGGCTGCCGCAGTAAGCGTTGGATTACTGAGCGGGATTTGACGTGTCGCTGGGATGTTATCAATATAGCCACCTTCATCGACATTGTAGGCCGCCACTCTTAACGCGGTAGTTCCTTCGATCAATGGAATATTGATAAAGCCTTCAAGCTTAGTGCTCCCTTCACCACCACTGGTGTCAGAAAAATCAACTTTCACGCCCGCTTCGAACTGGTCTAAGTTTGGTTTGTTAGTGATTAAACGAGTCGCGCCACCTTGCGAACTTGCGCCAAACAGCGTGCCTTGCGGGCCTTTTAGTACTTCGATGCGATTAAAGTCCGTTGCGTATAAATCGATATCACGGCCGGCATACGAAGTAGGCGTTTCATCTAGGTAGGACGCAACACCAGGCTCGGAACCCAGGGCCGCAATACGAACCGCTGTCCGGCCCGGCGAGATTCCGCGAATAAATACTTCGCGCTTACCCGGGCCTTGCCCGGTGGCATTCACACCTGGAAGCAGGGAGACATAGTCTTGTAAACTGCCAACACGAAGTTGATCTAATTGACTCTCGCTGATAGCTTGTACGGCGACGGCGACGTCTTGCAAACTTTCAGCTCGGCGCGTAGCCGTCACAATAATTTCTTCTAAGTTAGCTACGCTCTGTTCATTTGAGGATTCTTGCGCACCAGCCGACAACGATGAAAACGCAAATACCGCGCTGGTAACCGCGAGAGTGATTTTCTTTTTTTGGGGGATTTGATTCATAAACTCAAGCTCTTTGTGAATTGAAATGTTGGCAGCGGTCTATGTACAGATACCGCCCGTGTCTGCCTATTTGATGTTTGTCAATTTAAACCATAATGAGCATAAGCAATGATTATTACAATCAAGTTATCGAAAATTGGGGCTTTTACTCTTAAAATCTGCGAAATTAGTGTGATTATGACAAATAAATTACGGCCAGCCATTATTGGTTTTATCCTTCTACTGCTTATGAATTCACCGCTACATGCTCAAATCACTCAAGTGACCAAAGCCGAAAAAGTTGGCATGTCAACTGAACGCCTTGGGCGTTTGAGTAGCTTAATGGATTCTTATCTTCAAGAGCGTCGTTACTCGGGCATGGTGACCATGGTGGCGAGAAAAGGCAAAACCGTGCA
>CALAKU010000029.1 GCA_937922925.1 uncultured Arenicella sp.
GAAACGAAGCGCAATCACCAACGGCAAAGACATCTGGGTCGTCAGTTTGGCTATATTCATCAACGCAAACACCATTGTCAATCTTCAGACCCGAGGCTTCAGCCAGAGCAGTGTTGGGGTGGACACCCACCCCAATAACAACTAGATCGGCCGGATAAGTGCTACCGTCCTTACAAAGCACCTGCTGTACTCGCCCATCACCGCCAAAGCCTGAGGCCTGTGCACCAGTAACGATGCGAGTTCCTCGCCTTTCATGAGCTTGGGTATAAAAGGCTGAAATTTTTGGGCCAGTGACGCGTTGTAACACGCGATCTAGACCTTCGAGCACAGTCACATTCATTCCACGTTTTCGCAAAGCTGCTGCTGACTCTAACCCTATGTACCCGCCACCAATAACGACTGCTCGCCGCCCTTCCTCGATAAAGGGCTCCAATTTGAGAACATCATCATAACTGCGAAGATAACCAACAGCATCCAGGTCTTCACCAGGCAGATTCAATACAATTGGGGAAGCGCCCGTTGAAAGAATAAGCTTGTCATAACTAATACTCTCTCCACCCTCGAGCCATACGGTTTTACCCGCCCTATCAACTTGGCTAACAGTTTCTCCCAGACGCAAATCAACATTCTGTTTTTGATAAAAACTCTCTGGGCGAAGCAACATTTTCTCAAAGGGCATATCACCCATAAGTGCCGCTTTTGAAAGCGGTGGGCGATGATAAGGTAAATGAGACTCAGAACCTATTAGGGTGATCTCGCCTTCCCAACCTTCCTGACGAAGACTGATTATCAGTTGTACTGCAGCGTGACTCGCCCCGACAATAATGCACCGTTTTGTAGACATCTAAAAATTCTCTCACTATTCCTGAACGGCCAATTCTTAGATAAGAAATGCCAGATTTGGCAATGCTTTGTGTGCATTCACCAAAAACACGTTTTTCCTTGCCAACTCAAACCCATCACCGACTTGTCTTAGGCGGAATTCGTTTCGAGAACCCCATACTTCATCGTCACTTTCTGTGCTTACGAAATAGATCGCATTGCATCCAACCAAAACCTCATCGCCATCTTCTTCCAACAACTCAAAATTCGAGACAACTCGGCGTACCTTGATTTCAGGATCCGCGGCATATCGCTTGCCGGATAGAAATTGCCTGATTCGAACTGAAATTCGAGAGCGATTGTCGTAAATAATTGACATCTCTTTCTCAGGATCAATTTCAGCATTTTCGGCAGGGACCCAATACACACCGTCGTCTGCCCATAGAGATTCCCAATCCTCATAACGATTTTCATCAGCCAAGCGGGCTTCAACAAAAAGAAATTGTTCAGCCTCACGAAGTAAGGAATAATTAATATTAGCCAGACTCATGATTACGCCTCCATCAAGCTTTTGTAGTGCTTCCAAATACCGCGCGAGGGCAGATCGTCGGTTGAGTCACCAACAAGATACCCGTCTTCGTCAAGGCGCTCGCGATGATTCCCTCTCCCAGTATAAGTGCGATAGCCTGTCTTGGTCTGTAAGCCCTGATGAGTACGTTCGTACATAACAGAGTCATCAGCCAACAGGAATCCGGCTGGGCCAACAGAACCCATTGTCTGTTGCCGTAAACGGCGATTGATATCAGGTGAACCCTTAAACTGGATGGCCGTCACATGCTGTACTGTTTCAGAAACAGAAATAGGCTCAATAACAAACATCTGAATTTCAGCGATAAACAAGTTAGGGAAAATCATTGCATGCGGCGTACCGTCGATCATGATTTCGCGTGCTTTCTCGTCGCCGTGGGCGGCTTTCATCTGCTCTACATAGTCAGGTAGTCGCTCTTTATTGGTTCCAAACCAACTGAGCTCTTCACCACGTTTTCGGAACTCTGGCCGCAGGTCAATTTCAGTGTGACCATTACCGTAATCGCGGGACAGCGAGCTTGACTTATCGCCATAAAGCTCGTTGATGCGGCTGTTCGACACCATAAAAACTGACGCATGTACAAACCCTGGGTGATAACCATCTGTCTCGTTTTCCACCAGAAGCTTCCAATTGCCTCTCACCTTATGTTTTAGATAGCCCGTTGTAACTTCAATTTCACCGCTCGGGGAATTAGCAAGCAAACGGTCGATAAGTTCAGTTGCGCCACCTAAATACTCTTCTAGAGTGGGACCTTCTTCAGCGAAAGAACCAAATATAAAACCACCATAACTTGCTATACGGGGCACACGCTTCAACCCTAAAGCAGACTTATCAGCGTTCTTAAAACCGTCCGGGTAGGCCTGACCCATCAGTTTTCCATCGTTCTTAAATGTCCAGGAGTGGTATGGGCAAGTAAATGAACCCTGGTTTCCTTTCGATTTAGAACACAATTTATTACCACGGTGGGTACAGGTGTTAATCAATAAATTAACATTTCCATCCTTACTTCTTGTCATGATGATGGGCTCTAAGCCCAGCGATTTCATGACGAAGTCATTGGTATTTGGAATTTCACTCTCATGACCCACATAAACCCAAGTGGTGTACCAAATTTTCTTCAGTTCCTGTTCAAAAACATGTTGATCGTTATACAAGCGTCCATCAACGCCATCAGAAAAGATATGGTCGTCCCAATTCTCAATTGAACTCAAGTCATTCACAATAATTCACCGCTAGAGTAAGTTTCTTATAAGAACTTACTCTAGCGGTATACCAAAAACATGTCAACATTAATTAGAGACGGCCTTCTTTCGCAGCTTGAACGCTACGATCTAATAGACAAAATATTAGAATAAAAACTAGAACTTACTGATCATCCAAATACCGACCACTGTGCTTACTCATTCGGTTTTTTAATTGTTCTTTTCGTTCTTCAGCTGAAATGAACACCATTTCTTGCGGTAAATATCGGTTCAGTTCATCAACTGTAACCAGCTTGCCGTCAACTGCTGGTTGCGGTGAATCAGCATCTCTAGGCAGCTGTTGCCAGCGGAGCATAATCTTAGGGTAGTTCAGCCCGTAGCCATCGATCCAATTGTGTACGCCAGGGTCTTTGTTGGAGATCACAAAAGTAACAGTCCCATCTGAGTTATAGATGCTTTGTTTGTCATTTGACGAAGTCAGGCGATTTGGATAGTCAAGTGAATACTGCCAGTAGTCATAAAGCAGGTGTTGTCAGACAAACTTTAACACGCCGGAAAAAACCATAATCTGGGACTTGCCCTACCCAGCACAAAGCCCTCTCCATTCGGAAAGTGAATTGCTTCTTTGTTGTTTGAAAATATCTCGCTTTTGTAAATGCCGCTGATGGTTAAAGTGGTTATAAATTTGTGAATGCGTACTAGTGAAAATTTGTAGTGTCACCCTATTCTTGAACTTTTGCATCGACCTTTCTTTTCGCCTAAATGGGAGATGTGAACTTTCACAACGGTTGTTCAAATAACGCTCAGTATCTTGTAATTTCAAACCTCCAATTTCTTTTAGTGCTGCACCATATGAACGCAGTTTATCAGTAATGATTTTGTTCGGGAAACCATGCTTCTTCATCGCCTTCTTTAGAAACCTCAATACTGCACCGTTGTTTCGGCGCTTACTTACATAGCATTCAAGAACTTCGCCCTCGTGATCTATAGCTCTCCACAAGTAATGTAATTCGCCGTTAATTTTGACGAAAACCTCATCCATATGCCAGCACTAATTAGATTGTAATCCCTTTCGCCTTCATCGAATCTCGCTGGCGAACACCAAACCAAATCGCTCACCCCAAAAGCGAACTGTTTCATGGCTAATATCGATTCCACGTTCATATAATATATCTTCGACTTGACGAAAACTCAGGAGGGTAGCGTACGTAATACATCGCCACCAACCGGATGATTTGTTGTGAGGTTTTGAAATATTTGAACGGGTTTTTCTTAGGCATGGGCAAATTTTAACACTTCAAAATTTCATATCGAAGTTAATCTGACAACACCCTCTTGAACAGAAAATGCCGCACCGTCTGCTATTGACAGCATCAGTTTGATTTTTGCTCCAATGTTCTGTTCTGTCTCACTTAAATCTAAGTAAATAATAGATTCGCCTGATTCTATTGTCTCACGGGCATTACTCACTTCTTCAACCAGACACAAGAAAATATCGTTTTGTTTGGCCTGTCGGTTCACAGCTTGCTCATACCCTTTAATGAGCCGCTTCACACTTTTTGCTTCGAATTGTTCCTCTCCAAATTGTGTGGGCAAGCAGCCAACAAACTGAAGTTTCTCACCGTCGAACCAGATATCTGCTTGAGGTCCTAAATGATTTAAGACACTATTTGTGATTCTATTACCCATACTCCACCTCCAACTGAGCTTTCTGTAGGGTGGTTTTTAGTTCACCCAACAGTTCATCGTAATTTTGTTCATCAACCAAGGCTCCTTCACAATTACGAAGTATACATTGATATATAGCTTCTTGATTCGTCTTAGCTTCTGGTTGGGACAATACAAAACTTAGCTGACTGCCCTGCTGGATATTCAATTGCAGCATCATGCAATTTGCTGCGCTTAAGGCTCGTTGCATAAGAAGTCGTTCGACTTGGCGTTGTTCTATAACATTATTAATCTGGTCATTCATTAGGTGTGTCCTCTTTAGTTGGATTCATTGTTTTCGACAAGAGCGCGGCAAATGCTGAGCCATCTTGTCGGGTTAGGTTGGGTACATAGCGGCTATAGACTTTAAAGAGCATCTCCGTTGAACTATGGCCCATTTGTCTAGCGATCCACTCTGGAGCTTCACCCGAGGCTAACCAAAGAGTCGCAGCAGTATGTCGAGCCTGATATGGTCGCCTAGGTGGCAAATCTAAATAACGTAACAATGGATACCAGACTCGCTTTGTCACATTGTTAACCGCAAGCGGCTTACCAACGGTATTGCAAAAAACAAACTCCTGCCCTCCTGTCACTTCACGCTGCTTCAACAGTGCTTCCATTACAGGTTTAGCCATTTGAATTTCTCGAACAGAGCTATCAGTTTTGGTATCGGTCATCTCATCCATGACAAAGCTCTCACGAATGAGAATTTGCCGCCGATCAAAATCAACATACTTCCACTTGAGCCCGTGTATCTCGCCTGTTCGCATTCCGGTGAAAAATCTTACGGTATAAAAAGGGCGATAGTCAGAGCGCACATTATCTAAGATCAAAATCACCTCATCTAACGAGAACGGATCGACCTGAGTCTTAGGGACGCGAAGCGGTTTGATATTTTTGTACGGCGTCTCGAACTCATAGCGATCTGCTGCTTCTGCCAAAATCATCCGCAGTGGTGTGATAATGTGATTGATTCGAGCAGGTGATAAACCAACCACTCCGCTCGGCCTAACTAACTTCGCTAAGCTTGTGCGAAAAGCCAAAATTTCAGCTTTCTTAATTTGCGAAATAACTAATTCTCCGAAGACAGGCAAGATATGCTTATCAAGAGAGTTACGTAGCGTCTGCTTGTAAGAATGCTTCCAACCTATTTCATTTTCGCTATACCAAACTTCCGTAAATGCACTAAACAACGGAGTGCCTGCAGTTACCATTTCAAGCTTTCGTTTATGCTTTGCGAATCTCTCTACATACTTTGAGTTTGGAAAATAGTCGGAATATGTGAACGAACCTAGAGTTATCTCTGCCTCTATACGATTCATTATCATTTTCGCTCGCTTACAATTAGCAGCGTTATCCACAAGTTTGGTGTATTCCCGACACCTCACTCCTCGATACCTAAAGTCAAAGAACAAAAGGCCGTTACGTTTATTTACAGCACCCATTAGGCAACCTATTGCACACCGCTCATTAATATACCCATGTCAATCGGCTTGGCCATATCAGTTTCTATGCGTTCCCAAATGTACAAAATTTTTCGTCCACCAAATGGTCGAATGTAGTGAACGCCTTCTAGTAAGACGCTATCCTTCAGCCGGTTACGAATCGTCCTAGTGTCATACTTAATTTTTGTTGAAAGCTCTTCAGTTGTTAAATAAGTTTGCGACATTTTCTAATACCTCGTAAAATAGTGTTGATCATTAAATGTTTGAAATAACCATTTAACGATCATTATACACGTTAAATGATCTTTTTCAAGCTATTCTGATCGTTTAACGATTATTTTATCCAAATAAAGATCAAAATGATTAGATGTCACCTATCAAAACTCATGGGAGAGAAGCGGCTTTCCATTGCTGATGTGTCCAGGGATACAGGGATAAATAGGGGTGTGATTACGCGCCTATACCATGAAACCGCAATCAGAGTAGACCTAGATGTAATTGAGACAATCTGCGGCTACTTAGAATGCGATTTGAGTGAATTACTTTCAATCGAGACAGACTTGCCAGATGTTAGCTAAGCGTATAAAAATGATAGAGAGCGAATACTCACCTAACGAAAGTCTCAATTTGGTCTCAATCATTATTAGTAGAAAATTCAGGCCAAAAAAATCAGCCCTAAAGGGCTGATTTTATTAACTAAAGCCATGGTGGCTATGGGTGGACTTGAACCACCGACCCCAGCATTATGAATGCTGTGCTCTAACCAGCTGAGCTACATAGCCATTTCATCATTTTTTAAGCGCGCTAGCTGTTGGACAAGCCTTGCGCGGTGGGAGCGTGAAAATACACCTAGGGTTGCTTTACGTCAAGTTGGTTTTAGCAAATTTGACGATCTGCATTGACGCTTATTGTCGCGCTCGGTTTACCTTAAAACGCCTCTGATAGGCGGGTTTTAATTTCGCGTTTTGCCTTTCTTTGGACGATCACGTGCAAACGCCATGCGGCGAGTGCGCCGATTAGGCCGCCGACGGCGATAGTGCAAAAGTAAATCGTATAGCCTTCTCGCCCAGGATACGCACCGAGTAAATAGCCATTGAGCTTTGGCAGGTAGATGTCCGGCGAGTAGCCAACGATTGAGACGATGCCAATCGCCAAACCTTTGATCTCGTTGCGCACGTCGACGCGGCTTAAGGTCGACCAAAAAATACCGCGGATGCCGTACATTAATAAACCGATCACGGCGACATTCGCCATCAAGGCAATGGGAGGAACTCCCAACGGCATAAAGGTGAAGACCAGCAATAAAATCGCGCCCAGTGCCATCATCAAACCCAGTACTTTTTCGCGAACAAACTTGTCACCCATAAAACCAGCTACCGTTGCGCCGATGGTTCGCATCCACAGCATGATGACGGTTATCGTACCGGCCATCACTGCGGTTAAACTGAACTGCGATTGCATATAAGCAGAGTAAGAGTAACTGGCCCAGAAAAGCTGATAACCCATCAATATACACACACCGCATAGCCACAACTCTTCTTGTGTGATCAGCGATTTGATGTCGGCCCAATAGCGTCGGTTTTGGTCTGTCGAATTATTGAGTGCTTTTTGATTGTGAGCTTGCGGCTCGTCATTATCTGCGAGAATAAAATAGCTAATTGGGGCCAGCACCAACATACAGGCTACGTACATATAGATTACTTTTTGCAGCGCCTGCGGCGTGTCTTGGCCTAGGGTTTGTAAGTAATACGCCAAGATAGCCACCGCGATCGTTGCTAGTAGCGCTTCGACCAAACCTCGCCCGGCTTCTAAGATGCCAAAGAACTTGGCTTGCTCGTCTTCAGCGGCTAAGAGCGTTGTGGCTTTAATCAACGCTGACCAAAAAGTGAGCCCTGCGGCGATCCCCCAACCGGCGTAAATAATTTGCAGTTCAACAAAGCCCGGGTAAGTTGAAAACCACAAGCCTAAGACGCCAGCGAGCAGTAACGAGAAAGACATTAATATGCGAGGCGAAACGCGATCCGCCAACCAGCCACTTGGGATATACGTCACCACATACAAAATGCCGAGCATGGCGTAGTTCTGCCCCAACTGCTGTGCGGTAATGCCAAAGGCTTCGAGCATGCTCAGCTCAAAGTTTTGCCGCAGATAAATCAGCGGGTAGATATTACCAGCGACAATGACTAAAACGGCAAGCTTGAGATACCGGGCTGAGAACTTGATTGACATAAAAGAAGGCTTTACTAAATCGACGTATGCCAAGAGTACCTTATTTAGTCGGCCATCAATATGTCAAAACGATTTTACCGACGTGTTTGGCACTGCTTTGATAACGAAAGGCGTCAGCAAGCTCGGCTAACTCAAACTCTTGATCTACCACTGGTTTTAAACCACTCACGTTAATGGCATTGATCATGTCGGTTTGCATGGCTCTTGAACCTACGGCAATACCATTGAGCGACGCGTGCTTGAAAAAGAGTTTGGGCAATACCAACTCGGCTTTGCGCCCTCCCAAAATACCGATCAATGTCACCTGCCCGCCATAGCCGACGGCTTCAACCGCTTGGCTAAGCGTTGCAGGGCCACCAACATCTAATACATGATTTACGCCACCTGAGCGATGAGCAATGGTTTTGCCCCAACGTTCATCCTCTTTGTAGTTGATAACCTCATCGGCACCGAGTTCTAACAGCTTTTCGGCCTTTTCGTTATTTGAGGTTGTCGCATAAACATAGGCGCCTGCAGCTTTAGCGAATTGAAGACCGAAAATTGACATGCCGCCGCTGCCTTGGATGAGCACTGTATCACCGGCTTTGATATTCCCCGCTGGCACCAGCGCGCGCCACGCAGTTAAGGCTGCGCAAGGCAATGTCGCGGCCTCGGCAAAACTGTAGTTCTCAGGCATGCTGGTTAGAGCCTTGGCATTCACGCAAGAGACTTGGCTTGCATAACCGTCGACCGTTTCGCCGGAAATGTCCGAGGTTGTTTTTAAGCTGGGTTCGCCGCTAAGCCAATTCGGGAAGAAAAGACTCATGACTTTATCGCCAACCTTAAAATGATCAACGCCTTCGCCGACGGCGTCTATCTCGCCAGCCCCGTCAGACATAGGCACGCGGCCATCGGCAACGGGGATTGCGCCATTGGCAACCAACAAATCATGATAGTTTAGAGAAGTAGCTCGCCAACGCACGCGCACTTCACCGGGCATTGGTTCGCTTGCTTTCGCGTCGACTAACTTTAGATGTTCTAAGCCACCTGGCTGTTCAACAATAATTTTTTTCATGTTCATTCAACACCTTGTTGATCGACTTTCCTTATTGAACAGCCGACGTTAATAGTTAGTAAATTCTTCGCTGTTGTCTGCGCCTCTAGACTCGCGTTGAAAGAAGCGTGCTATGCGGCTACTAAGCCGTTCGGTGCGTTGACGAATGTACTGGCTTTCTTGCTGGCGAGTATTAATGATCGCTTTAATCGCATCGTCTTCTTCAGCTTGCCAGCGCGCAACACTGCCCGCAATCGACTCCATAATCTCAGGTTTGCGATCAAACAATGCGTGCAGTGAATCGCTGGTGATTTCCCAAACAGCGCATTCTTCTTTGGCTCGAACGGTTGTGCGTTGTGGCGTACCAGTGAGCATCGCCATCAAACCAATAGCTTCTGATTCACCAACCGAATCCATGCGCGTCTCTTTGCTGTTTTCATCTACCTCAAACACATCGGCTGAACCAACGGCAATCAAAAACATCGACGTGCGTTTCGAACCCGCCCGAATAATTCGCTCTGGTGGGCCGATGATATGCAAGGTGGCCGAGCGCGCTATTTCTACCATATCACGTTCGTCCATACCATCGAAGATGGGCACTTGATTAAAGCGCTCAACTAAGGCCTGCCAATTGTCGGCATCCCAAGGCGAACCGGGCAATACGCGTTGCTCATCATCTTTATCCATAAAGTTAAGCTTGCGTTGATGCGCAAAACGAATGCCTTTGCGACCAAAGCGATACCAAATGGCATTAAGCAGTTCATCGCTGCCGACATACCAATCGTCATAGTGCTGAACGTGAAAATGCAGCTTGTAGCGCATGCCCTTTTCGTCGGCACTGTAATAGCTGCAAAAATTCCAGGGATGGTCTGCGATATGCGGGCACTCTTTCATCGCCGCATTGCACTCATCCACCACCACATTGGGCGGCACGTTGTACTCAACCTGAATGTACATGGTGCGCCGGGTCATCACATTGGGGCGGTCGAGGTTGCGAATCTTGCTGGCGGCGACTTTGGTGTTCGGCACCGTCACAAAGTTGTTATCCATGTCTTGATAGGTGATGCTGCGCCAATCGACGTCTTTGACGTAGCCCCACTCGTCATTGAGCTGAATCAAATCGCCATTTTCAAACGGCGAATTGATATTGATGGCCAAACCCGCAAAGAACTCATCAAGAAGTGAGCGTGCTGAATAACCAATCACCAACAGAGCGGCACCTGAGGCGGCTAACACCCCAGCAATCGATTGATCGAAAACAAGGCCGAGAATCAAAATCACAGCACTTAGGTACAACAAAAAGGTGACCAAATATTGGATCAACAACGGCACTTTGGAGTCGCCCATCCATGTGACACGCCGTGGATACACAAAGTGCTTAATCAAGGCGTTGATAAAGTACGCGGCGCTGAGCCAAAACAAGCTGCCAAAGCCGTTCTTTAGACTACCACTGTTGAGCCAGCCTAGGGAGCTTGTGTACGGTAATACTAGGCTATCGAAATTCACATAGCCCAAACCAAAAAAGATCATCGCCACCAGGCCCAATAAATTGGAATAGGTATTTCCAATCCACAACCGATGACCTACCAACACCAGCAGTCCAACACCGGTTAAAGCGAAAAAGCCAAACAGACCAGAAATCATGACGACACCCTCGTATAAGGTAAACGTGCGCAGTTTAAATACATCGCGCTAAGGCGAAAATTACTCCTATGGCCTAGGGCGAGTCAATCGATTTCGACAGCCATCTAAGGAATCATGAAAGACAGGCGCGCAGATAAAAGCCGTGGTATCTTCATCGCTCTAAAAACTGTTTTATTTTGTTCTCGTGAAAACAACTCGCCTCTTTTGTTTGCTTGCTGTTCTATGTGTACAAGCGTGCGTCAGTACGCCTTCAACACCACCGCCCAGTTATACCGTTTATCTTGCTGGCCCCGAAGTATTTTTGCCTGAACCTGTTGCCGCAGGCGATGCCAAAAAAGCCATCATTGCTCGATTACAAAAGGACAACGATTGGCCGTTTAAATTGCTTGGCTTGTATCCGCTCGATAACGAGATCGCAAACTTCGCGCATGATTTTGACACCGGAATGCGGATCTACCATGCGAACATTGAATTAATGGATCAAGCCGATTTCGTCGCCGCCAATATGGTGCGCTTTCGCGGGCCCAGCATGGATGTCGGCACGGCTTTTGAGATGGGTTATATGCGCGGCCTGAATAAACCGGTATTTGCCTATTACGATGCGGCGCCTTTTTACGGTTCTAGCGAAAACCCAGGGCTTTACAAAGATCGCGTCGCCGAGCACTACCCTTTGTCAAAAGAAACTGCGGGCACCGATGTCCATGGCCAAAGCATTGAAGATTTTGGTATGGCCGACAATCTAATGATGATTGGTGCCTTGGAGTCCGGCAACGGTGCGATCGCAGGCGACTTCGAAACCGTGATCAAGCAGATTGCCGCCCACATATTAGCTTCTGAACAAGGTTCACGATAAATTCGGAACCCATACTATGAGCAGATTAGATCACTATTTTCGTATCACCGAACAAGGCTCTAGTATTCGCCGCGAGCTGCTTGCAGGCCTTACAACGTTCTTAGCAATGGCCTATATCACGGTGGTCAACCCCAGCATTTTGTCTCAAACTGGTATGGATTTTGGCGCCGTATTTGTTGCCACATGTTTGGCCGCCGCCTTCGCGAGCATGATGATGGGGTTGTTGGCCAATTACCCGGTTGCGCTCGCACCGGGCATGGGTCAAAACGCCTACTTTGCGTTTGGCATTTGCTTAGGATTAGGCCATTCGTGGCAAGTCGCTCTGGGCGCTGTTTTCATTTCTGGCGTATTGTTTATGGTGATCAGCATTCTACCAATTCGCGAATGGTTGATTAATTCAATACCCAAATCATTAAAGCTTGGTATGGCCGCTGGTATCGGATTGTTTCTTGCGATTATCGGCCTGAGCAATAGCCAAGTAATTGTCGATAGCCCGGCAACCCTTGTGACTTTAGGTGATCTGAGCCAGGCGGAACCGCTATTGATGCTGACTGGCTTTATCTTGATTGCGGCCTTAAGCGCCCGCCGCATTATCGGTGCCGTCATTATCGGCATTTTAGTTATCGCGGTTTGCGCATGGGTATTCGGTGTTGCCGAATTCAAAGGCGTGATGTCATCGCCACCGTCAGCGAGCGCATTCCTAGAGTTAGACTTAAGAGGCGCACTTGATGTTTCGCTAATCACCGTAATTCTGACTTTGTTGCTTGTCGATGTATTTGATACGGCAGGCACGCTGGTTGGCGTAACCACTCGAGCAAAACTTGTCGATGAAAACGGTAAATTACCGCGCCTGAGCCGGGCCTTATTAGCCGACTCGACGGCGACGGCGGGCGGCGCTCTATTAGGCACTTCCTCGACAACAAGCTATGTTGAAAGCGCGACTGGTGTTGAAGCAGGTGGGCGAACCGGGCTCACCGCGGTCGTAACCGGCGCTTTGTTTCTTGCCTGTTTGTTCTTTGCGCCATTGGCGCAAAGTGTGCCAGCCTTTGCGGCTGGCGGGGCTCTATTGTATGTTGCCTGCTTGATGATTCATCCAATCACAGAACTCGATTGGGATGACTTAAGCGAATACGCACCAGCCATCGTCGCTGCTGTTAGCATGCCGTTAAGCTATTCCATCGCCGATGGTATTGGCCTTGGCTTCATTTGTTATGCAGCAATTAAACTGTTCGCCGGTAAGGCCAAAGAATGCCCATTAGCCGTCTACCTGATCGCGGCTATTTTTGCGGCTAAATTCGCGTTTTTATAAAGTAAATGCCTAAAGTGACTTATGCGCTTAAAAGTCACTCTGAATGAAAAACTCTCGTCTATGAACAAAGTATTTATCACCGCCCAAGACCTACTCAGAGATTCTTTTTTGCTTGCCAAGCAAGTGTATGAATCCGATTTTCGCCCCGACTTTATCATCGGGGTTTGGCGAGGCGGTGCGCCGGTAGGCATCGCGATTCAAGAGTATTTAGAATACGCTGGCGTGTCGACTGACCATATCGCCATTCGTACGTCTTCTTATATTGGCATTGATCAGCAAGAAAAGGTCGTGAGAGTGCATGGCCTTGATTACATTATCGACAATATTAATGCCGACAACCAAGTGCTGCTGGTTGACGACGTGTTCGACTCAGGGCGTAGCATCGAAGCGATATTAGCCCGGCTTAAAAAGAAAACACGCCGTAACTACCCCAACACCATTCGCGTAGCCTGCCCTTGGTACAAGCCCAAGCGAAATAAAACGACGATGACACCGGATTACTACGTAAAAGAAACCGATGAATGGCTAGTCTTTCCTCATGAGCTAAGTGGATTGACTCCAAGTGAATTGAAAGAAGGCAAGCCCGAGATTTTTGATACACTGCCCAAGGCGGGGCAAGAAACCCCGTAACTAGAAACCGGGCAACTAGAAACCGGGCAACTAGAATACCCATTTAAATTATCGAGACTAAGTACAAAATTATGGACAGCGCCTCAGATAAGGAAGTCCTGTTTCTTGCGAATACAGTCACACACCAAAACAAGGCTTATGCGGGTCAGCACATGCTGGTTGATTTTTGGGGTTGTGTTGATTTGTGTGACAGCGGGAAAATTGAATCGGCAATGCTGGCCGCGGCAAAAGCGGCCAATACGACAGTTCTAAACTCTCACGTGCATGAGTTTCCCGGCGGTGGCGTGACCGGTGTGGTGATGCTGGCCGAATCGCACATCAGTATTCACACTTGGCCTGAGTACGACTATGCGGCCATCGATGTGTTTTTATGCGGCGACTCCAAAATCCAAAACGCAATCGATTGTTTAGTGTCGCAATTAAAGCCCAACAAGCATGAAGTGCAAACGGTCTATCGTGGCCGAATCGAGTAATAGAATAGTATCAATAGCGATACCTTAAGCGGCTATAACTTGAGATCTTGCTCGTAGAGTAAGTAGAGCTTGGGTTCCATTATGGAATTGATTGGTACTTCTCGTTTAGCCAGATCTTTGCCGAAAGCTTTCGCCGCATTCATAGTCGACTGCGTGAGTGAGCGTGTTGGCACATCAAACCGAAAATCGTTCGGAAATCCCGTTCCAGAGCGCGCCATATTAAAACCCCATATCCCAAACGACGGCAACGCTGTTTTATAACTGAGTGTGTGGTCAAAAACACTTGCTAGGGTCGCTTCAATACTCCAGAAAACGCGCGGCGTAAAAAACGGCGACGAACTTTGAGTCACCACTGCTGCACCCGGGCGCATCCGACGCTTGATCATGGTATAGAATTCGCGCGCATAGAGCTTGTTGATTGCCTCGTTGTGAGGGTCTGGCATATCAATGATGACGGCGTCATACAATGTGCCAGGTTGATTGATAAACGTAAACGCATCCTGTGCATGCAGCGACAATCGCGGGTTTGACATACTGCTTTCATTGATGCGTTTTAAAATAGGAAGATCTTTACCGAGGCGCAACATGGCTGGATCGATATCTACCAAGTCGATATGCTTAACCGACGGGTACTTCAGCACTTCTCGGGCAGCTAGGCCATCACCGCCACCAAGAATCAAGACATTGGCACCGTCGTTGATCAGCGACATGGCTGGATGCACCAAAAACTCGTGATAACGGTATTCGTCTCTGCTTGAGAATTGAATATGCCCGTCAATATACAAACGCTGTTCTTTGTTGATGGGAGAGCGAGTCACCACCAATTTTTGATACGGCGTTTGCTCAGTATAAATAACTTGATCGAAATACAGCTGCTGTTCGGCAAAGCGAGTAATGTGATTGCCGAAAAAAATAAAGGCAACTAAGGCAACGATAATGGCAAAACACACTGCTAACATTTGTTGATAGTGTCGCAAGTGTTCTTTGAAAACGACCACGTTTATCGTAGCAACCAAAATGTTAATTAAGCCAATCGCAAAAGAAGACTGCACTAAGCCAAGAGACGGCAACAACAATAAGGGGAATGCAACTGAGCCGAACAAAGCGCCGATGTAATCAAGCGACAAGACGTTGGCGATGGAGTCTTTGATTTGATCTCCCTTTGCCATCAGCGTTGTAAGTATAGGGATTTCCATGCCAACCAATACCCCAATCACAAAGATCAGCGAATACATGGTCAACTCGTAAAGTGGCCTTGCAAATGGGAACGCCATAAACAACAAGGTGCTGCTTATCCCACCGACCAGAGCAATGGCTATCTCTATCGCGACAAAATTGCGAATGTAATCGCCCGTGAGAAACTTGGAGAGCCAAGAGCCAACGCCCATCGAGAACATGAAAAAACCGATGGTGATTGAAAACTGAAAGACGCTATTACCCAGTAAGTAGCTGGAAACCGTGCCAATGATCAACTCATAAATAATGCCGCACGACGCCACTACTAAGATCGTGCTGAGCAGAACCACGATTTGGCGTTGATTGAGGTTGGCTTGCTTGAGTTCGGTCATGGCGAATATTCTCACTCGGTCACTATTGGTTTATGCCAAGCAGTAATAGGTATTTGATGGTGAAGACTTTAAGACGGAAGATCTTAGCGGCACCCATAAAACAAAGAGCGGCCCTAAGGCCGCTCTAGACTCACTTTTTCAGTGGCTACGACTTACTTGCCGCGAGAATGGCTACCCGAGCCGGCTCGTGAGCGTGCCGCTTGGCGTGGTGACACCGTCTTTTTATTTGCAAGTTGGCTGGTATTTACGCCAGCGGCTCGCTGGCGGCTCAACATGCTGCCAATAAGGTAGCCGGTTAATAGCCCCGTGCCACTGATGCGCGTATCGTTAACCGCGCCGCTGCGGCTGGTGGCGATTACTCTTGAGTTTTCGCCATCGACCTCAATCATGAACAGGGCTTCTTCGCTATCTTGATCGAACTCTTGATTACCATTGGTTTCAACGTAGGCTAAGAGTGAGGCATCACCGTTTGGCTGAACCGCGATTGGCTGCGTGTAAATCTCTGGTGAGGCAATATTTAATGCGGCTTGTAAGTCGTCACTAAAATCCAGAAAAGCTTGGTCTGGTGCATTTTCGTCAGGCGTTAGATTCGCAGTTTTATCTTGGAAGGCATAAATAGTTTCTACCGTTACATCCAAGACCTGATTTAGATCTATCTCGTCTTCAACGTATTTAGTACCACCAAAGTAGGTGTAAGCAACGTAGCCGATAACAAGTGCGAAAAATCCATAACGTAAATAATTCATTCCGTTCTCCTGAGTCAATATGTGTTTTCCCGATGCCTCAAGCATACCTGAATTAGCGGCGTTTTGAATACTAGGCACCTAGATTTTCTGTGTCGCGCGCGTTTCAGACGGCTTACCATGAGCTTAGATCATGAGAAAAATGCAGTTCATGCAAGCCTGCCTCGTAGTAATCTTTAAGGCGGCCTACGTATTTAAAGCCGGTCGCTTGCAGCGGCCTGTGGATCAATACCAAGTTAGAAGGAAACGTTAAAAACACTTTGCGGCCGCCTTCGTCTCTAACCGCATCCAGACCAACTTGAACGTCTTGTGCATCGAAGTTTCGTTTATTCAAGAAACCTTTGGTTTTTTCAACCGTCCAGGCAAAACTGTAAGCGCCCTCGGTTTCGGCGATTTCGAACAAACCATTAAATCGAATCACCGGCTTCTCCTCTTGCACTTGTAAATCGTCGTCTGACTCTGAGCCTGCATCAAAATAATAACCAAGGATGGTTTGGCTCTCGCCTTCGTCGTAAAAATCTTGGCTGATCAATTCCTCTTTAAAGCCAAAAGATTTGTACATTGCCAGTGCGGAGCCATAGATATTCACTCCGTCTTCTTGGTAGTCAGAAACTTTTACAAAGATCTTGCGTGCGCCTTGATTGGCAAGCTCGTCCATGGCTTCCCTTAACATTCGCTTGCCTAAGCCTTGCCCGCGAGCCGATTCCGTAAGATAGGTCCACGACAGGTAGTAAGTTTGGTCGCATCCTTCAACCGGTCGATAACCTGTCGCACCTAAAACGGTATCACCATCAACAATCACATGATGCCCCTCAAGACCAAGATCATTTAACTCTTCTTCGGCCGCTTCGCCGTCATCGTCGTCGTGTTGATAAATGATCTCGAGCACCGAATGAAGATCGCTCTTGTACATGCTGCGTAAAACACATCGATCAGCTAATTGATTCACTTTAAATCCTTCTTATTTAATTATCTTGATATGTATGTTTGGCAAGACCAGAACAGCCCTATTAATGCTTAGGCTTTATTGTCAGGATCATCCCAAATGTCAATGGGATTTCGAGCTTGTCGCCAACCTCTAAACGGATGGTTCTCTAACAACTCTTCATCTTTAAACAACCATATCAAAATTGCGCCGGCTAAAAAACCACCGATGTGCGCCCAAAAGGCCGTACCACCCGTGGCACCCGTACTGGTCATTCCGCCAACCACTTGTATGACGATCCAATAGCCGAGCATGGCAATCGCAGGCACTCTAAACGTGGTGAAAATGAAGACTAAAATAAACAAAAGGTGCACTTTTACGCGCGGGTATAAGACGATGTAAGCCCCCATTACACCGCCGATTGCGCCTGATGCGCCCACCATTGGGATGGTTGACCCGGGGTTGGAGAACATTTGTGCCAGCGCTGCGACCACGCCGCAAAGCAGGTAGAAAATGACGAATCGCAAGCTACCCATGGCGTCTTCAACATTATCTCCAAAAATCCATAAAAACCACAAATTGCCAATCACATGCATCCAACTTCCGTGCATGAACATTGAGCTTAAGACTGCCAACCAACCCGGCCCCGCGGTTAATCCGCAAACCTCGGGAGTATTCAACGCGTTGCTTGCATGCGTCACATTAGCGGGAATAAATCCGTATTGGCAAATCGATACGCCTAGCGCGGGCGAGCTACCAGCGCCTTGTAACAATAGCCAAGCAACCGCATTTAATGCCAATAGTGCGTAGACGGCATAAGGGGTAGCAACCTGCGGATTATCGTCTTTAATGGGGAACATGGTTAGCCTCTATACTCGGCGTAAAGCCAAATGTCCTAAATTAGTTTTCTAGGCCCAGTACATACTTGGAAACAGCCAACAAGGTTTCCTCGCCCAGATAAGCCTGCGGTGGCATCTCAGGATAGTCTTCGCGTTTCTTGATGGGCTCAGCCAGATACGCGGCCAAGCCTTGTGGGTTATCTATATACAAGGCTTGAATGGTTTGAATCGGCGGGCCAATAAGGCGACCAGTATAAGAATGACAACCAGTACAAACACCGAGATAAGCAATCATACCGCGTTCAGACTCTAGGATTTCTCTGGGAGGAACCGGCTTATCTAAAAGATAGGTTGCAACCCCATCGGTATTGGTGATTTCACAATCACCAAAATCGCCAAGGCCCACCGCAACATAGCGGTGCCGATTAATAATACAACTGCCCTCACCGCCACCTACGGCAACGATATCGGGATTACCGCTTTTTAGAGAAGCTGCCATGAGCGCTTTAACCGGGGCAATCGTGTCGTAGCCATTATTCAACATTAGGTTATTCAGAATAACTTGGCGATCGGGATTCGGCTCAGCGCCCGGATCAAAGGTTATGTTTTCGGCATTCTCGTGGTCGGTAATCAGAATGCCAGCGGTTTTGTTGTTGCTAATGATGTTGTCTTCAATAATCACGTCATCCGCAGCCATGACCAAAATACCCGTCCCCGCAGGAATGCCCGACACCGTAGACCCCGGCGCGCCGAAGTTGGCGGTATTGTTGTTGTCAATAAAGTTATTACGGATGATCACATCGTAAGTGGTCTTAATTGGCAAGCCCGGGGTAATGAATGCAAGAATGCCGCCGGTGTTGTTATGCACATAATTGTTTTCAACAATCGCGTGGCGGCTGTTCTCGATTTCAATGCCCGCCACCGAATCAAACACATCGTTGTGAGCCACATGCACATTGTCACTCATGCCGATATAGATCGCCGCGTCTTCAATCCCGGAGATGACATTGTGCTCAACAACTCCGTTTTGCCCTAACTGTGGGAAAACTCCATAGACGCCAGTATCTTTGATCACGTTGTTACGTATTTCAAAGTTGTTACCAGCCTGGCCCATAATGGCATTGCCCTTGTAGTCTTTGATGTAGAGGTTTTCCACGACCACGTTATTACCTGAATACAAAATAGCGTCGTTAAGTGTTTTCTTGCCGTCCAGCGTTGCGCGTTGACCTGCTTCTATTACGCCTATTAGGCGAATGTGATCCTTGTCGATATAAACCGTTTCAGAATACTCGCCTGGCCAGATTTGAATGGTATCGCCAGCTTGGGCTTTGATTACCGCTTCTTGAATAGACTGCCCCGGCTTTACCGCAATGGTCTTGCCGTCAATGCGCTGTGCAACTTGACCTGCGACTGCCTGTGCTGGGGATTCCTTAGACGCATCAAACCCGCCGGTGAAACTCTTGCCTTGCTTGGCATCAACAATCACCACTTCCTGTGATACTTGATCTTTTAAAAACCAGCCTCCAGCTGTTCCAATGGCAAGCAATAATAACGCAATGAGACCTTTTTTCATTTTTTTAACTCTCGGTTCGACGCTCTAAAAAACCACGTTTAATGCACTTTGCCATTCTCGTGCACGCTTGGCAAACCCGATGGCAAGCTATCGGGTACCGCGGGCATCCATTTTTGATCATTTAGAGTACCTAAAAACGCCACAATCGCATCCAGCTCATGGTCTTGTAAATTGGGTTCCCAAATATGCCAATGGATGTGTAAATTCTCGCCTTTGGGTACCGCATGACCGCGGCCTTGGGTATAAAAACGCGCGGCCTCCTTTAAAGAAGCAAATCGCCCAGAGTGCATATACGGGGCGGTTAATTCAATATTTCGTAAACTCGGCACTTTAAACCCGCCTCGTAATTTGGCGGCTTCGAAGGTGGTTTGCGCGCCGACATCAAATGGCATGCCCTCGGGGTCAGGGGTACCAATGACAGCGACTTGTTGATTGGTAAAAAGCGGCGGCGTGTGGCACTCGGAGCAGCGCGCTACAAAAGAGCGGAATACATTTAAACCGACAATCTCTTGTTTGTTTAGCGCATCATGACGGCCGTGTGCGTATTCATCGTAACGGCTGTTCAGCGAGACAAGCGAGGTTTGGAAGGCCGCCAGAGCAGTATAGACCTGTGCTAGCTCCAAACGCTCTGAATGTGGAAAGGCTTGTTTAAAAAGCCGTGGATAGGCGGCATTCTCGCGCAGGCTATTTAATAGCTGTGTGGGACTATTCGCCATTTCGTTTGCTGAGTACAACGGCCCCAGAGCCTGTTGCTCTAAAGAATCGGCGCGTGCATCCCAGAAAAGACGCTCAGCAAAAGCGATATTCCATAAGCTGGGCGCAGAACGAGTGCCTTTGAGTTCATTGGCTCCGACAGACACAGCGCGACCGTCGGTAAACGCCAATTTAGGCTGATGGCAACTGGCGCACGATACGTCGCCATTACCCGATAACAAAGGGTCAAAAAATAAGTATCGGCCTAAATCAATTTGCTGTGGGCTAAAGCCATCACGAAATGTCGGCAAACCCGTACGTGTGCCACCAACTCCGCTATTTTGAACTGAATCGTAGAGTTGGTACAAAGATCGGAGTTTACAAGCCGAGCCATCGCGTAGCTCAAAACCAGCTGGGCAGCGAGTGCTTAACTGGAAAGACTTAATGTCGATTGACGCTGAGGGCTCTTTGTATAATTCCGCTGAGGGCTCTTTGTGTAATTTCGCTGAGGGCTCTTTGTGTAATTTCGCTGAGGGCTCTTTATTTATCGCCGCTGAGGGCTCTTTATTTATCGCCGCTGAGGGCTCTTTATTTATCGGCGCTGAGGGCTCTTTATTTATCGGCGCTGAGGGCTCTTCAGCTAAAGGCTCTTGGGTCTCAGGCGGAGTGATTAGGCCAGCGTTGGCGTCAAAGTGAATGCTCTTATTAATAATGCAAAGCAGAAGAAAAAAACTAGGCCCAAGTAAATATGCGGCTCGCATTACTTTAGCGAATCGATGTAGGCAAGGACGTCTGCAACACGTTTTTCATCGCTTAGGCGGCTGGCGATAAAGTGCATTTGATAGCCGAGCTTATCGGCCTTATCACCGCCTCGGATACCGGCAACGAAGTGTTGGTACTGGCGTTTTGAATACCATAATGACAGGCTTACCAAATTAGGTGAATTCAGTACTTTATTGCCTTGGCCATCAGCGCCATGGCAACTGCCACAATTGGCTTGATAGGTTTTCTTGCCCTGCGCTAACTCAGCGTCATTGGGCGAGCTAGCAGTTCGCAATGGCGGCAATTGTGATAAGTAGGCTGATATCTCCGTGCGCTCTGCTTGATCTAAGCTTTGAGCCCAAGGCGCCATGGCAGCGCCAAATGCATCCTTTTTGTGTCGCCCTCGTAAACCGTTCGCAAAATTCTCAAGTTGTCGTTCGAGGTAAGTCGCATCTTGCCCTGCCAATGCGGGCGCGCCAGTCACCTCTTTACCAAGCGCCCCATTTCCATGACAACTCAGGCAACGCTTTACATAGAGCGCATCGGCGCTTTGCGCTCGCACTGAGTCGAGCACGGCTAAACTGAGCCAAACCAAGACAAGGCTACGAAAGATCAATCAGTCTACTCCAAACATTTTGGCAAAACTTAAGCGACCGTTGTCGTCTAATAAGCTTTGTCGATAGTAGCGCATTTTTTCTATCCACTTGCCCGGGGCCATAGCTCGGCCTTGGTAAAATTCGGCCACGCGTTCATGGGGCAAAATCATAAAGGTTTCGTCTTCAATACCTTTCACAATAGTTTGCGCGCACTGTTCTGGTGTAATCACGCCGGGCAACGGCTTCTTACGCGCTTCGTCGTCAATCATCAATATATTGGTATTCACATATTGTGGGCAAACCACAGAGACTTTAACGCCATCGTCATTGTGATTAATAGCCAAGGATTCGGCTAAAGATACCGCTGCATGCTTGGTGGCGCTGTAGGCTGCATCTCCGATCTGATTGAGCAAACCAGCGGCCGATGCAATATTTAATAGGTAGCCATCTCCGCGCTCAATCATTTTTGGCAGCAGATCGCGACTGGCCCAAACATGCGCCATTACGTGCACATCCCACTGTAATTGCCACACCTCATCGGCAGCTGATGCCGCATGGCTCGGCTCGCCTCGACCAAAACCAGCATTGGAGCAAAACAAATCGACCTGACCATATTGATTTTCAGCGGCTGCGATCAGAGCCTGAATGTCGGCTTCTTTGCTTACATCGCAGGCAACAGCAATTCCGCCGACCTCATCTGCAACGGCTTGAGCGGCCTCTAGATTCAAGTCGGACACAACCAATTTAGCGCCCTTTTCGGCGAGCGCGTGAGTCAAAGCAGAACCGATGCCACCGGCACCTCCTGTAATGACTGCAACCTTATTTTGTATATTCATCGGCAGTTTATATCACAGAAACTTTTATAGAGTTTTGAGAACCGTTCACTGTTTGGCTGAATACATTTCTTGAACCAAAGCCAAGCTACTATTGAACTATGAACGAGATTAATAAGAGCCAAATCACTAAGGGCCAAATAAGAGTTGTTGTCTACGGCGGCAACGGATTTGTAGGTACGCACTTGGCTAAGCAATTAGCCGAGCGCGAGGTGGACGTCGTGTGCCTTAGCCGGACGGGGGTCAAACCTGTTCATCTGCAAGATCAAGCCTGGAGCGAAAAAGTGAAATGGTGTAAAGGTGATGCCAGCCAACCGAACACCAAGTTTCTGGAATCGGTGGATTCAATAGTCTGTTTGGTTGGCTCGCCGCCCCTACCGACCTTTAGCAAAGCGGCCTGGGAGGCACAGTTTTTTCAAAATGGCACGACCAATAGTCACGCCTTGGATGCGGCCGCTTCGGCCGGTGTAAAACGTGCTGTGTTACTAGGCGCAAAAGTCACTTTTCCACTGAACACCGATCGATTCGCTTATTTCCAAGGCAAGCGATTAGCGAGAGAAGCGGCGAAACGATTTGCCGATCATTCTGAGCAACAATCGGCGGTGGTGGTCGAACCCGGAGTGATTTTCGGTAAACGCCATTTACGCAGTGGAAGTTCCGTACCACTGCACCTTTTGTCGCCCTTGTCTGGATTAATTCCTGGATTCTTGATGGATGTGAATCGGCTGGCTTCGCGCTTAGCCGACGAAGCGCTGAACTTTGAACCCCGCCAAGATTTCCAACGAATTTCGAATTCAGACATCTAAGGATTTTTTGCTAAGCAGGCTAGCCCTGCATTTATCTTCATCACTCGAGCCACTCGATCTTGTGACACCGCCGGACTCAGGTGTACACTTTGAATCATAATTCACAACAAAAATAAGGTTGCCTTATGGATACCAAAGCCGCTGTGGCATTTGCTGCAGGAGAAGATTTAAGCATAGAAACGGTTCAACTCGACGGCCCGCAAGCTGGCGAAGTATTGATAGAGGTTAAAGCAACAGGGGTATGCCACACGGATGCCTTTACTTTATCGGGGGATGACCCTGAGGGCGCTTTCCCCGCGATATTGGGCCACGAAGGTGCGGGCATTGTGCGCGAAGTGGGCGCGGGCGTGACTTCATTGAAACCGGGCGACCATGTTATCCCTCTCTATACCCCAGAATGCCGAGAGTGCGATTACTGCTTGCATCCCAAAACCAATCTTTGCCAAGCCATTCGCTCAACCCAAGGCCAAGGCGTCATGCCAGACGGCTCTTCAAGATTTTCGTTCCAAGGCAAACCAATCTTGCACTACATGGGCTGCTCAACCTTCTCTAACTACACGGTGCTGCCCGAAATTGCAGTGGCTAAGGTTCGCGAGGACGCGCCCTTCGATAAAATTTGCTACATCGGCTGCGGTGTCACCACTGGTGTTGGCGCCGTGGTTTTTGACGCTAAGGTCGAGCCAGGCTCAAATGTCGTAGTATTCGGTTTAGGCGGCATTGGCCTGAACGTGATCCAGGGTGCTCGCATGATTGGCGCGAATAAGATCATTGGTATTGATATCAACGAATCAAAAGTCGAGATTGCTAAAGAGTTTGGTATGACCGACTTTATCAACCCCAAGAAAACAGAGGATTTAATCGAGGCGATTAGCGATTTAACCAATGGCGGCGCAGATTATTCTTTTGAGTGCATAGGCAACGTTAATACCATGCGCCAAGCACTGGAGTGCTGCCATAAAGGTTGGGGCGAGAGCATTATTATTGGTGTAGCTGGTGCTGGCCAAGAAATCTCAACGCGACCATTTCAATTGGTTACCGGGCGTGTATGGCGAGGCACCGCCTTTGGCGGCGCGCGCGGGCGTACCGATGTGCCTAAGATCGTCGACTGGTATATGGATGGCAAGCTCAATATAGATGATTTGATTACCCATAAAATGCCGCTCGAAAAAATCAACGACGCCTTTCATTTAATGCACGCCGGCGAGAGTATCCGCAGCGTAGTCGAATACGAATAGTCGTTTAAACCTTAGTCATTAGAGCGCGAGTATTCAAATGGACATTAACGCTTTAAAGACCTTTCTCGAAGTGGCGAAAACTCGCCACTTCGCACAAGCCGCTGACAATCTCTTTGTTTCGCAATCAACCATTAGCGCTAGGATTCGCACTCTGGAGGAACTATTAGGCGTGAGCCTATTTGTGCGCGAGCGCGGCAACATACACTTAAGCAAAGAAGGCGAAGCCTTTATGACGCACGCCAAAAGCATGATGACCTTGTGGGCGCGAGCGCAACAAGAAATCGGCGGCGGAAAAGGAGTGAGAGAAACCTTAAACATTGGCGGCCTTCCTGGGCTGTGGGATATCAGCCTTCATCATTGGCTAGCGCGTATTCGTCAAGCACGACCAGACATAGCCATTGCGGCCGATATTTTTGGGCCCAAGACCCTAATCAATCGAGTCACCGACGGCACCTTGGACATTGCTTTTGTCTACGATGCTCCGCAAAGTGTGAATTTAGTATCCCACTCTTTGCCCACCATCGAATTACTGTTAGTCAGCGCGCGCAAATTCAAACGCTTGCCGGACGACTGGCAAAACGATTTTATTCAAGTCGATTGGGGCATGAGCTTTGCTGTGCAATTTGCGGCCGAATTTCCTGAGGTGCAAGCGGCTCGTTTGCAAACCACGCTTGGGCGCATCGCGATGGAGCAATTGCTTGGCGGCTCAGGCTTTGCCTATCTCGCCGAGCCAGCGATTCGGGAGGCCTTAGAGCAAAAAAGACTATTCCGTGTACCAAGTGCTCCTACATTTAAGCGCCAAGCCAGTGCGATCTTTCACGCTGACTCCAACAAAACAGACTTGATCAAGCAATTGGTCGAGTTCTTTTAAGCTACCACAGCATTAGTCGATTAATTGACGTTTATCGACGATAAATTTTGGTCAAGTTGACAAAAATTTTTCGTTTTACCTTTGCCGCCCCGCTTTGAATAATCAAAGAGGTAGGGATCAACCCCAAATCTCTAATGAGGCAGCACAATGGGTAAACACAAAGACAAATCTGACGACCTTATTCTCGATGACGACGTTCGAGAAAACCTACTCAACAACCCCGATTACGCATTAGAAGACGACGCGTTCTTTAGAAAATACGAGCCCAAACGCTCACGCATGCGGCGCAAAAAAGCATTGAATGCGAGGCGACGTTTAGAGGAATATCGCGAAGCACAGCTATTGCGCGAGCAATTAGCCGACTTCTATGACTAGGTTTGAACCACAGCTTGAGCCATTGAAATACAGCTTGAGCCATTGAAATACAGCAGGTATTAAATAGTTTTGACCTTAGGCTGGGTTGACTCTAGTCTGGGCAGCCAGCCCCAGTGCGCTGGCCGCTTTCATCCGTAAAGTCACGCCAATGTACCCAGCCATTAGGGCAATGGAAGCCCCACTCACGATGCTTTTTGCCTGTTAAAAAAAGTGTTAATGCGAACGAGCTTTTAAGCTCGATGCGATGAGTGTAGTGAGCCGATCGGTATTTGGGTATCCAAGGCCAAATACGTCGAACGCCAGTTGGCGTATGCTCCTCTAAGCGCCCCCACAATAAAATACTCCATGAACGCCAAGGATGATCGTGCAATGCTCGATCGTCGTCACTGCCCAAATACTTATGCAAATAGAGATTAATTTTGCCGGGGCGGCGTATTAGAAACCAACGCTTTAGATACTGTTCACCTATGATTTCATCGGCATTGCGCCAACCGAGTTTGAGCGACTTTAATCTCAGCATTCGATTTTAGACCTTCGGAAAATCTCCGTGAAAGTAAAAAGGGCGCGCTGGTTAAACCAGTGCGCCCAAAGTGTAAAACAAAACCGGGCTAAAGCCCTAATGTTCTGTCCGGTTGCTTTCTCAAGTTCTCCGACTTTAGTTCGCTGCCTTCGACGCATCTATCCACGAATCGACTCTGCGAGCAAGCAAGCTTAGAGGCATCGACCCGCCACCCAATACCGTATCGTGAAAGTCACGGATGTCAAAGTCATCGCCCAAAGCATCTTCGGCTTTCTTGCGCAAACGCTGAATCTCGATCATGCCAACTTTGTAAGCAGTCGCCTGACCGCCGATCACCAAGTAGCGACGAATCTCAGCTTCAATAGTGCCTTGTGGCGCTGGTGAATTGGCCGCGAAGAAATCGATTGCCTGCTGCTGAGACCATTTCTTTTCATGTAATCCAGTATCCACGACAAGACGAATCGCGCGCCACATTTCGCTGCCCAAACGACCAAAATCGGAATACGGGTCAGTAAATGTGTTGTTCATTTCCTTAGCCAGCGCCTCAGAATACAAACCCCAGCCTTCGGCATAAGCAGTAAAACCGGCTTGCGTTCGAAACTTAGGAACCCCGGTTAGTTCTTGCGCGATCGCAATTTGCATATGATGCCCTGGCAAGCCTTCGTGATAGGCAATCACTTCAAGCTCGTTTTTGGGCATGGTGCTCATATCAGACAGATGAGCATAGTAGATACCTGGGCGTGCTCCATCGGGCGTGCCAGGATAGTAATGCTGTGGCGCACCGTCTTGCTCACGAAATGGCTCTACCCGTTTAACAACTAATTCGCCTTTGGGCAAAATACCAAAATAGTTGGGCAACTCTTTGCGAATATTGTCAATCGCCGCTGTGGCATCGTCGATATAAGCTTGACGACCCTCATCGGTGTTTGGATAGTAAAACTGTTCGTTGTCTTTACTGTCGCGAATGTAAGTAAAGAAGGCTTGTAAATCGCCCTCAAAACCGACTTGATTTTTAATCGCTTCCATCTCGCCACGAATACGCTCTACTTCCGCCAAACCCAGGTCATGGATTTCGTCCGCTGTCATATCAGTGGTCGTCATCTGTTTGAGGCGATAGTTGTAGTAAGCCTCACCATTGGGTAACGCATGAACCCCTTGGGCTTCGGCTGTGGTATTGGCCATATCGCCATCAATAAAATCAAGCAAGTTTTTATACGCCGGAGCCATATCGTTGACTAGGGCCTGCTTGGTTTGCTCTAGCAATTCATCGCTGCGCTCTTGAGTGATGATTTCTTTACTGACTAAATCGGCAGCCTTGGTTTTGGCATCGTTCCAAAGTGAAGAATCGTTTTCAGACTCATCAAAGGGCTTACCACTGATGATTTCAGAGGCTTCTTTATGGACAATCTCATAGGCGAAACGCGGTGGGCGCACGCCCTCTTGGACACCCAGTTTGGCGCGCTCAATTAATTGGTCCATAGCCCGACCGATAGCGCTAAGGCGAGAGACATAGGCTTGCATTTCGCTTTCGCTAGCAACCGGATGAAAACTCATCATCAAGGTCGGAAAGAAAGCGTGCGTGCCATTCATTTGTTCAAAAATATAGCCGGTGCGCTTGAACGGCACGCCCGCCGCCGCACGCTCATATTGATATGCCCAAAGATCATAGGAGATCTTGGCATCGTCATTGAGTTTGTCGTAATCGAACATCGCTTTCATGGCTTCAACCGATTTACGCTTCCATTCAAGTTGCTCGGCTTCCGCCGCTTCGCTCATGTCGTCGATTTCGCCATAGCGCTCTTTACGCCCCTGAAAAGTTAAGCCAATTGGGCTTCGCATTAACTCTTCTTCGTACTGGGCTTCAAACCATTCGTTAAGCTTTTCTGATTCGCTTTTACTCGTGATCGCGTCGCCATTCTCACTCGTGTTTACCGACTGGCTTTGTGGTTCTGAGGTTGCGCTGTCTTGATTGTTGCAGGCAGACAACGCCAAGGAGACTAATAAGACTATAAAAACACGTTGCATGGGTTGGCTCTCCGAAAATAATAAGTAATTGCACGCATAATAGTTTGAGCATACCCCAAAGCGCAAACTCTTGAGGACTCGCGATTGCGCCAAGCTGTCTGAGTTAATGAAAAGCAGCTTGGCTTATAAAAAGCAGCTTGATTCGAAAACCAAACTTAACGGCGCGTGCAGTAGTTGATTTAGGCTGCAATACTCGCAGCAGTGTTACCTGAATTGTGATCACTGCCTTGCGGCTGCGCACGGTTCGAGGGGTCTGGGTCTTTAAAACGTTGTTCTGCAATAGCTTCGGCAACCCTGGCCGTATCTAAATTTTGCTGCTCGCTGATATCCAGGACATCGGTAAGCAAGGCGTCGATTGCGTTGATTCGGGTATAACACTCATCCACCGATGCATTTTTAAATTGCCGGTACACGTCGATAATTCCGCCCGAGTTAACGACAAAGTCAGGTGCGTAGGTAACGCCGCGGGTTTTTAAAACCCGCGCATGATAGGCACTTGCTAATTGATTATTGGCCGCACCCACAATCACTGGCGCGGCCAGCTCAGGGATCGTTACATCATTTAAAACGGCGCCCATTGCACACGGCGCAAATATGTCGGCCTGCGCTCGATGAATTTCGCTGATCTCAAGCTCTTGCGCACCAAGCGCTTGTGCTTGGCGCAATCGGGCCGCGTTGGTATCGGCCACGCTAACCTTCGCGCCCGCTTCTAACAATTGTTCGCATAGGCTAAAACCGACCGAACCGATACCTTGAATGGCGACATGCAGGCCGGAGAGATGTTCACTTTTGAAGCGATGTCGCGCAGCAGCTTGCATTGCTATCAAGACGCCCTTAGCCGTCAGAGGTGACGGATCGCCTCCAAAAGCGCCGCCTTCCTCCAACCCCAGAACGTGTTCGCTCTTGCTCGCCATAAGACGCATGTCTTCAACACAGGTTCCCGAATCTTCGGCAGTGACGTAACGACCTTGGTGTTCGTTAATAAACTCGGCCATAGCCTGCCAAAGTTCGGGCGACTTTACCTTGCGCGGGTCGCCCATGATTACCGCTTTTCCGCCCCCCATCGGTAAACCGGCGAGCGCGGATTTGTAGGTCATGCCGCGGCTTAAACGTAATACATCTTCAAGTGCCTCTTCTTTACTGGCATAGGGAAACAGTCGACAACCCCCTACTGCCGCGCCTAAGCGAGTATTGTGAATCGCAATAAAAGCGCGCAAACCGCTGTGCGTGTCTTCGATAAAACTGACTTGCTCGTGATCGTCAAACGACGGCGACGTGGCGGCCTCCGTCACTGTATAGCGATTCGAATAAGGCTTAGAAGAACAAAAATCCGACATAAAAATCATCCGTTGGCGTTTAAAACGCAATTTAAAAGTATTTAGTTTTTCTTGGTGAATCGTCTAGGTAACAAGCTTTGGGCAGTGACTTTCTAATGAGTCACTTTCTAAGCCGCAACTTCGACGTTAATTTGGCTAATAGGCGCGTCGTTTGCCGAGCGCTTAAACTCGCTCATTTTGATTTCAAGTTGATGACAGAACGCTTCATAATTTGCCTGTTTGACATGTCCAAATCCACGCACCTGATTAAACGACTCAACAATGTTGATGGCCTTTTGCATGTTGTGCGGCTTTAGGTCGGCATGCAGCGTCCCAAGAACCGTTTTAAATTGTTGTAATAGAGCCCGTTCCATTTTACGTTCATGAGTGTACGAAAAAATATCCAGCGCGGTTCCTCGCAACACCTTAGCGTGACGCAGTATCTTGAAAACAGTCAACACCCAGGCGCCGAGGGCGATTTTACGCGGCTCGCCACTGTGCTTATCTCGGCGTGCCAATAGAGGCGGTGCCAAATAAATTTTCATTTTGCTGGTGCTTGAAAAAGTGGTTTTGAGCTGTTCGGCAAACCGACCATCGCTGTAAAGACGAGCAACTTCGTATTCATCTTTAATTGCCATCAAACGATACAAGCTTTTTGCCACAGCAACAGTGAATTCGGATGACGAACCCTGCCCTTGCTTAGCTTCGATTTGCGCACTTTGCTCGACCAATTGTCGATATTCTTGCGCATACGCTTGGTTCTGGTAAGCCACTAAATCTTGATAGCGATGATCAACGATTTGCTGCAAACCTTCGAGCGGCTTGAACTGCAATTGGTTTAACTTGGCAAGCCCAGCGGTGTAATCAAAATCTTGCGCTGCTTGTCGGCCCCATTCGAAAGCGCGTTGATTAAATGCCACTTGAACATTGTTAAGTTCTAGGGCTTTATGAATGGCCTCGGCAGACAAAGGAATGAGGCCTTTTTGAAACGCGTAGCCAACCAGAAAAAGGTTGGTCGCAATAGGGTCGCCCATTAGCCCTTTGGCTAACTCAGTGGCCGGAATGAAGGTGGCTTGGCCTTTGGTCACCTCGCTTTCGATGCTACGTTTCATCGGTTCAATATGGAACACGGCATCGGGGTTAGAAATAAACTCTGCGTTAACCGTCAAAGAATCGTTTACCACGGCGTGACTGCGGCCTTCTTGCAACTTCGCTAGCGCATCGTCACTCGCCGCCACCATTAGATCCGCGCCCAAAACTAGGTCAGCGTCGCCCGCGGGAATCCGTACCGCATGAATCTGGCGTTGATGTTCAGCTATGCGAAGGTGGCTCACAACCGGGCCAAATTTTTGCGCAAGCCCCGTTTGATTCATAGTTGCCACGCCCTTGCCTTCCAAGTGCGCGGCCATCGACAACACTGCGGTGACCGTTAATATGCCGGTGCCGCCAACGCCGGCGACGACAATGTTCCAAGGTTGATCCAGATTAGGCGTGTCGGGCTTAGCTATGGTGTTAAGTTTCGATGCGGATATGCCCTCAGGCTTTCGTAATTCGCCTTCGATCGTTATGAAGCTTGGGCAAAAGCCATTGACACAAGAATGATCGAAGTTGCAGGCAGCTTGATCAATTTGTCGCTTACGCCCCATCTCAGTTTCTTTAGGAACCACCGAAAGACAATTCGACTTTTTACTGCAATCTCCGCACCCTTCGCAGACGGCCGAATTGATCAGCACTCGCGGTTTATTTTCTACTAAGGTACCGCGCTTTTTACGCCGCCGCTTTTCGGTGGCGCAGGTTTGCTCATAAATAAGTACGGTGCAACCCGGCGTGTCACGAAGTTGTTCTTGCACGGCTTGCAGCTCATCGCGATGATGTAAGGCCACGCCATTAAGATTCAGTGAGTGATGGCGCTTGGGGTCGTCTGATACTAAATCGATACGTTTGACGCCCTCGCCTTTGAGTTGCCCAATGAGTTCGGGAATGCTGAGGCTGCCGTCCACGGCTTGCCCGCCGGTCATGGCAACCGCATCGTTGTACAAAATTTTGTAAGTGATGTTGACCTTGGCCGCTACCGCTTGGCGGATCGCCATCACCCCTGAATGAAAATACGTGCCATCGCCCAAGTTTTGGAAAATGTGTTTGGTTTCGCTAAATGGAGCAATACCGACCCAAGGAATACCTTCACCGCCCATATGAGTAAATGTTTGAGTTGGGCGTCGATCAGACTTGGTTGCCAAGTAGTGGCAGCCGATACCCCCAGTGGCGATTGAGCCTTCGGGTACTACCGTGGATCGATTGTGAGGGCAACCTGAACAAAATGTTGCTTCTCTGCTCGACACTAACCGTGGAATCGATAAAACCCGTTCTTTGCGGTCAATAAAGGCCACACGCTCGTCGATTTTTTCACTGGTGAAAAATGGTTTAAGGCGCGCAGCAATAACGCGAGCGATCATGGCTGGCGTCAGTTCACTGAGGTTAGTAAGCAATTCTTTGTGGTTTTCGTCGTATTCACCAACCACACGTGGGCGATCTTTAACTGGCCAGTTGTACAATTGACCCGTCAATTGGTCTTCTATGACCGAGCGTTTTTCTTCGACCACTAAAATTTCGCTCAAACCTCGTGCAAATTCGTGAGTGCTTACTGGTTCGAGTGGCCACGGCATACCGACTTTTAGCACTCGGATGCCGATATCCGAGGCCTGCCTCTCAGAGATACCTAAGTCGTCGAATGCCTGTAAGACATCAAGATAGCTTTTACCGCTGGTGATAATACCCAGTTGTGGTTTGGGCGTATCAATGACGATTTTATTGAGCGTATTAGCGCGAGCAAAAGCCAACGCGGCATAGATTTTGTACTTATTGAGGCGCTCCTCTTGCGCCAAAGGCGCATCTGGCCAGCGCACATTAAGGCCACCTTTGGGCATTTCAAAATCGGTGGGCAAATGAATCTGTACGCGACCGGGGTCGATCTCGGCAGAAATCGCCGAGTCCATGTTCTCGGTAATCGCTTTTAGGCCAACCCAGCAACCGCTGTACCGCGACAATTCCCAACCAAAAATACCCAAGTCGAGGACTTCTTGCACATTGGCTGGTGCCAGCACTGGCATAGAAAGGCTGGTGAAAATATGTTCAGACTGATACGGAAACGTCGAGGATTTACAGCCATGATCGTCGCCAACAACCGCGAGAACTCCGCCGTGCTTTGCGGTGCCGGCTGCATTTGCATGGCGGAAAGCGTCTATTGAGCGATCCAAGCCCGGCCCCTTGCCGTACCACATGCCAAAAACACCATCGTATTGACTGCCCGGGAACAAGCCCACTTCTTGGGACCCACGCACCGCGGTGGCGGCTAAATCTTCGTTTACACCGGGTACAAACCGCACCTTATGTTTGTCTAAAAAGGGCTTGGCACGCCACATCGCCTGATCAACACTGCCTAGGGGCGAGCCGCGATAACCCGATACAAAACCCGCCGTATTAAGACCGCGCTCTTGGTCACGTTGATGCTGCAATATGGGAAGGCGAACCAAGGCTTCAATGCCATTGAGATAAGCTCGGGTCGCGCTCAACGAGTATTTATCGTCGAGCGACACGTCTAACAATTGCACTGGCGAGTTTTCAGACATGCTCCATCCTCTTATTGTTCTATTTTTATTGCCAAATATTCTAGAACAAAGCCAGCGCATTTTTTATGCTGAGAAAATCGATATTTTGCCCATATAGGTCTAAAATAGACCAACATCCGTAACTTATAGAATAAATATGCCTGATTTAAACGATCAAGATATACAAATACTGTCCTTGTTGCAGCGTGACGCCGACCGCAGCTCAAACGAGATCGCCGAGTCACTGAACATGAGCCAATCGCCATGTTGGCGACGGATAAATCGCTTGGAAAAAGACGGCCTGATCACGAAGAAAGTGGCCATTTTGAACCGCCAAGCCTTGCGCATGGATTTAGTGGCTTTTACCACCATTAATTTAAGCGAAGCCGGTCGCCGCAATATGGAACTGTTTGAAACGGCGGTGCGTGAGCTTGAAGAGGTGGTCGAGTGCTATACCATGACTGGCGCGTGGGACTACATGCTAAAGATTGTGGTCAAAGACATCAGCCACTATGAGCAATTTGTACGTAACCGTTTGTTGGAAGTACCGATGATTGGCGAGGTTCACTCTCATATCTCAGTCACCGAAATAAAAAACACCACTGAGCTGCCCTTGCGACAGCTCTCATAATTTTCGGCAGCGTTCAATTTCTAACGGCTCTCAGTTTCTAACGGCTTTGCTGTCAATAATGCCTAAGGCAATAACTGCCTCGGATCAAATTCTTTAGCAAAATCGGCTTTAAGCATAGTGGTAATCGAATCTTGGTATACCAAATCCGTATCGACCGGGCCAACTACATCGCATAATAGAAGATAGTGTTGATGCATGAGTTCCAGACAATCATCCAGACTCATGCTCGCCGGCAAATCAGGTACTCCTCGCACGCTGCGTTGCAAGGCCTGATTAATACTGAGCGACAAGCTCGGCAAACCTTTTTCTTCTAGTTCGTCGACGACGTCTTGCCTATCTGCCAGCTTGCGATTGCGCATTGAGTCGGCACTTAACAGCAAAAACGATTCAACCGCTTGCACCATGGCTGGTTTAGAAGAACCTCTGGGTTCAACAGTTTCGCGTTCGCGAGACTGCGGCTCTGGTGATTGCGCGTCATAGTTTTCAATGTATTCGGGAATCTCTGCTAAATCACTGAGTTCATGCCCGGCATTCGCGAACAAACCCAACATAAGCTTTTTTCGCTCACTGTCAGCTAGGCCCAAATAACTGTCGATGGCTTCGGTAATGGCTACGGCATCGAATTCTTTTTTAGCCAAGCCATTGCGCCAGAAGTGAAAAGCATCACGAACCATCTCTCGACTGTCTAAGGTGTTATGTAGGCTTGTGTAGACCACGCGTGCATCAAAATCAATCATGACTTTTGCCTCTTATTCTCAGTAGTACCACATTGGCTGCCAATAACGCAGCGTTTACAGCGAGTCATTTTAGTAGTCCGAGCGAGCTGGATTGGTCATAAAATCGTTATAACCAATCTCTTTGTGTTCACTGATATCCAAACCACGTTGTTCAACACGAGTCGAGACACGCAAGTTACTTACTTTGTTTAAAAGCCAAAAGGTAAGGAAAGACGCACCAAAGGCCCAAACAAAAACCACCGAGATACCCACAAGCTGGGTAATGATGCGCTCTACATTGAATGGGTCGCCCTGATAAAAAAGTGCCACTGCTAGTACACCCCAAGAACCGCAAAAACCATGCACCGAGACCGCGCCCACAACATCGTCTACGCGAAAGTTGTGTAGCACATTGCGAGAGACCACGACCAACATCCCGGCAATCGTGCCGGTTAGCAAGGCACCGCCAATGCTCATTATGTCGGCCCCGGCAGTTACCGATACCAGGCCGCCTAGCATGCCATTGACAATGTGAGTCATCATAAAGCCACGGCGAATAATCAAAAGGGTCAAAATCGACCCGCAAATACCACCAATCGCGCCAAAGTGAGTATTGAGCAAAATGGAGCCTAGGTTAGAGAAGTCTTGTGCAGCTGAACCGCCGTTAAATCCGAACCATCCGAACCACAGAATAAAGCCACCCAGTGCAACAAACGGCAAGCTGTGCCCGGGGATGCGATTCACATCGCCCTTACGACTGTAGCGACCGGTACGTGGCCCCACCACCAACAAGGCACCCAGAGCACACCAACCTCCGACGGCGTGAACAACCGCGCCGCCCGCCATATCGTGAAAGCCCAAAGCGCGCAGCCAACCCAGTTCGTCACCACTGCCGCCCCATGCCCACGATCCGAAAACCGGGTAGATGAAAGAAGTAACAAAGAGTGCGCCGATAATGTACGGCAGAAAGCTCACTCGCTCAGCAAGTGAACCTGAGATAATCGTTGCCGCCGTTGCCGCGAACATACTTTGATAAAGTAGATCTACGGTGCCCGCGCCAGTGGTTGGCGATGGCATAAAATTGCTGGTGCCTATCCAACCTGAGCTATTGGCTCCGAACATCAAACCAAAGCCAAGTATCCAGTAACCTACTGTTCCCAAGCCAATATCGGTTAAGTTTTTCAGTATCACGTTAATGGCGTTCTTTGATCGAACCAAACCGCCCTCAAGCAATAGAAAGCCCGACTGCATGACCAAAACCAGAGCCGAGCACAGACCGATCCACAAAATAAAAACACTGTCTTGGCTTGCTCCACCGTCTTGCGCTTGTGCACAAAATGGCAGCAGTAGCGAGGCGACTAAGCCCCAACGCAGAAGTTGATTTAATTTCATGACTTTGATTCCTTAATATTGATGATTAGGTTTGATTTCAAACTGTTCCAAACCACGGGGATCAAATAAATATCTTTGATGTTTGAGACTTTCATGGTGTCGGCATGGCCTTGCATGACGATCGGCGTAGAGATCAAAAAGTTCTCACCAAACTCTCGCCTCACATTGCCGGAGACCGTGTTACATACCTCACCCACCAGATCCATTTGCTTTTCTTCGACCGTACTAACCACGCCCATAGTCTGCAACATGCGCGAGGTCATGAGCTTACTGGCGGTGAAAAACACCGTCCCTTTATGGTTACCTGTGATAGAAATCACGCCGGTGTAATCCAATAAATAGGAATTAATGTCGTCGATTAAAAACGGCGTTCCAATGTTGACTGACTTGTCATCAAGCTTGTCAAAAAAGTCTTGCAAAGAAGTCACAAACGCTTCAATTTCAGTGTTATCCATCGATCAAATCCTCTAATAATTCTTCTAAGGCCTCAGATAAATCGGCATCTGAAAATGGCTTACATAAAAAGCCACTTGCCCCCAATTGGATTGCTTTGATGAGCGTCGGTTTATCGGCTAATGCCGAGACAACCAAAATGCGTGCTTCATCGTCAATCGCCATAATCTCTTGAATGGTTTCAATGCCATCCATAAGCGGCATCGTAATATCCAACGTGAGCGCTTTTGGGCGCTGCTCTTTAAATTGTTTTACCGCCTCAATGCCGTTCTTAGCGTCGCCGACCAACTCAAATTGCTGGTCTTGTAGAACACGGCTAATTTTTTCTCGGATGACGCTTGAGTCATCCACCACCATTATCTTTAACATGATTTATCTCTCTAAAAATAAGCTGAAGGCTTGCTTTACTGGGCTCGGAGCGGAGCCCTCTTCAACAGGCTGAAGGCTCTGAAACTCAGCTGAGGGCTCAATACGCTGGAGGCTCTCTTTACGCTGAGGGTTCGGGCTCTTTTACAAGACTTTGGGCCTCTCAATTTTTGGCTTAGTTACTCAATGGAAACACGAGCTGAAACTGGCAGTACTTGTTTTGTGCATGACTCATCATGACACTGCCGCCAGCTTGTTTAACCATGCTGTAGACCGTACTCAAACCAACACCTCGACCGGCGTCTAAATCGACTTCATCTTTACTGCTGAACTTTGGATGAAAGATCAATTTGGCCACCGAAACATTGGCCTCGTCTTCGCCAATCAAACCTAGCTCTTTGGCTTTTTGAGTAACGGCTTCTTGGTCAATGCCTTGGCCGTCGTCTCGAATAACAAAACGCAGTTCGTTTTCGGTTTGCACCAAACTCGCGGCCACATTCAGAAAATCCGATTTACCATTGGCGATTCGCTGCTCTGGGGAACTGTAGCCATGCGCAATACTATTACGCAGCAATTGCACAGCCGAGCTTGCGACCACATCGCGATAGGCCTCTGGCACTTCGTTTTCTTGCAAGCCAAAAGTGTTTAAATTAACGCGCACATCGCGCCGACTCGAGAGCTCAGAGGCGAGCTGCTGTAGTTGCGCTGCAACGCCCGTGTGAAGTGATGCTTGGCCTGAGTTCGCTCGGCTCGCAACTGTTATTTGAGAATCCGAATCGCCGTCCAGATCGTCGAAATCACTGAAACGCGTAGCGATTCCTTTAATGCGATCCAATTGGCTGAATGCGTCTTTCAGCGCCGTTACCGCAGGCAATAAGGCTTTACCAGAAAGGCCGCCTTGTGTGTCTTGCAATAGGCCGACTTGGGTTTCAAATTCGTGCATCGTAAATTCAAAACCATGCAAACCAAGAGCCGCTGAATCGCCTTTGAGGCGATGCGCTTGCTGCGAGATTGAGACCAATTTGCTGCGTATTTCAGCGTCGCTATAGCCTCGTCGCTCTAGCACCTGGTTGATCTCATCCAAACCGGCTTCACTGCTCAATACAAAGTTCTTTAAGGTGGATTTATCCATTGAGAACATGCGCATCAACAGTTCCATTTGCGCTTCTTGTTCTTCTTTGGCGGCTTCAAGTTCGTTACGCAGCACAACTTCTTTAGTAACGTCTCGCACCGACACAAGTAAGTGCTGCAATTCATCTTCGGCCAACACTCGGTTAAACGTGAAATCCAAATATCGGTTTTCATAGCTGCCGTCTCGGCGCACGATATTAATCTCTACTTCGTCCAAGGGGTTGAGGTCTTTAATCAGCTTTTCCTTAACGCGCTTTTTGAATAAAAGCTCTAAGAAATCACGCGCGGTTTGCACTGTTTTGTCTGGCACGTACTGGCCAATAAAATCGAAAAAGTTGCCTTCTAACTGCCGATCAAGGCGAAATAGGTCACGCAACGACTTGGATTGCTCAATTCCAATGTCGTGATTGCCATCTAAAAGGAATAAGCCTTCATTGATGGTGTCCATAATATCGGCTGACTCTTGTTTTGCCTCGACTTCAACTTCTTCAAGTTGAGAAACTTTGAGTATCTGAGGAATAACAATCAGTAAAAAATAAGCAAAAAATAACAGCAGGCCTGCCCACAACGACAAATCACGAAGCTGGGCTTGCTTTTCAACATTTTTGCCAAGCTTGCTGATAATTTCTTTGGTGATCGATCGTGAGCGAACGACATCATTGGCCCCAAGAGCACGACTCAGCTGAGTAAATTGCGGGAAGGCTTTGCCCACATCACTGGACGCCAGTACCGTAAATTGTCTAGATTCGGCGGCAAACAAATCTTGGTTTGACGCGGTGTAATACGTTAATCGCTCGTCTAGCTCAGTAAGCTGCAATCGGGCTGTTGAAAATTCAGCATTGCGATTACTGATCGACGAATACACGAAGACGAATATTACTACCAGTACTAGGAGCCCCAGCGCTGCTAAGGTCAATCCTTTATTGGAAGACAGCTGTTTTATCATTTTCCTCACCTCGCCTTTAGCTTGCTCTCTAACAGAGACATCTGCACTTCTTAGGAAGCTCAGATGCACCAACCACGGTACAAACTTTAAGACTTTTATTTAGTATATTTAGTAAAGGAGTGCTGCTTTCAGCCAGAGACGCTATATAAAGAATATAAGCGCAGCTTAAGTTTGAAGCACCCCTAAGTACGACAAATGCATATTACCCCAGATTTACGAGCCTTCTTGACCAAATGTCTTGCTTGTGACATTTGTTGACGCAAATTATTGCTTTTTTACATTAATGAGAGAATTTATCTATTTGAATCTACTTTAATAAGCGTATTTATCTCTTCCAAGATACTTTTTGTTCCGGGCCTCGCGGCTAAAGCGACTTGCTCATCGAGTATCGACTTAAGCGTTTCAAGTGTGGTCATCGGGTTAGCCATCACCACACGGAAGACAGAAATCGCCTGCCTTGAGTAACGAACCATTGAAAATCGCGTGCGCGAGACAAAGGTTTTGCCAGCTGCACGTTGTTGCTTTTGTAAACGTTGAGTTACTCGATCTAAAACTTCATTGATTGCTTTTTGCAAACTCGGGTCAGCAGTTGCTAATTGAGTTTGTATGGCTGCCGGTACAAACCGATAATTAAGAATATTAAGCTCAGGATCGGTGATGAGTTCGAAGTCAGGATGGCTATCGATCATGCGCGCAAACGCTTTAGCCTTATCAACATTTTGATCAATAAGGATTTCATACCCTTTACGGCCAATAATATGAAACGCCGCGTGCACCAACATGGCCATCCCCGGCCGACTCCCTTCAATGGAATACTGGCCCAGATCTTTCGAGCCAGCACGTAAAATATACTCGGCGTGATGCTCAACCGCGCCCAAGGCTTGCGGGTCTTTGAACACCACCATGCCCGCGCCCATCGGCACATAAAGTTGCTTGTGCGCGTCTATTGTGACGGAATCGGCTTGCTCAATTCCATTAAGTAAATGCGCATAAGTGCTCGACAATAAAGTGGGGCCGCCCCATGCCGCGTCAACATGAAAATGCGTACCAAACTCTTGCGCGATACCGGCCATTTGATCGAGCGGGTCAACTTGGCCAGTTTCAGTCGCGCCGGCGATGCCAACAATCGCTAGAATGCCAACGTTTTCATCTTTGAGTTTTTGACAGGTTTCACGAAGCAAACCTACATCGATCTTTGACTGCTCATCAGTTGGCACACTGACAACATTGTTGCGCCCGACTCCCAACACATCGGCGGCTTTACCAAGCGAATAATGGCCGCGTTCTGACACAACTAATGCCAAGCGATCATAACCATGAGCCTTAAGACCGGCTGGCAAACCTTCGCTGGCTAAGCCTTGAAAGCCATCTTTGGGATGCAGCAAGCGATTTCGCGCTACCCATAAAGCACTGATATTGGCGGTCGTCCCGCCAGAGCAAAAAGTGCCTAAAGCGCGACGAGCATTGTGTAAATTCTCTTGATAGAAGTCGTCGCTTTGGGCATAGACCAATCGATGTAACATGCCCAACACTTGGCGCTCCAATGGTGTAAAGGCTTTGGAGGTTTCGATCTTGACCAAGTTTTGATTCAGCGCGACCATGATTCGAGAAAGCGGCAACATGAACGAAGGCAGAGGTGTTGCCATATGCCCGATAAAGCCCGGCGCCGAGGTGTGTACAGAATGCGCCACCAGTTTTTCCATCACAAAGTCTGTGTAGTCGGAGACAAACTGCGGTACTTCAGGAATCGCAAAGCCTGAGAAATCTTCCTCAATGGCGGTCAGCGAGCGTTCGCGAGCAACAATTCGATCCGACAAGAACCCCATCAAATTTGCTGAGATTTCTTTGTCAATCGCGCCTAGTGTTGAATTCGGTGCCTCTGGTACGGTGAAAATCCGATACAAATTCTCAAGACTGGCGGTCGCCAATGCCTGAGGGTCCGTTTCAATATCTGCTGGTGAATGAGCCTTGGTCACGCCGTTAGTTACGCTGAATTAAAATTCGTAGGATTGTGTGGTGAGTAGTGTTGATCATGATCAACTAAAAACCGGATAGCCGAGTATAGTTACTTAAGTTGAATGCACAAACCTGATTAGGTTTTAGATTCTAAGTTTGTCTTAGGCCTAAATTTTTCGCGGGCTTTAGTTTTTCGTCGGTTTAAACTTCTGTTTATCTTGCTTTTGTAGTGGCCTCAATTTTCTACTTGACCCAGATTTGCGTCGATGACAGTGCCATTTATCACTGGGTTTTCGCTGGCAAAGAAAATGGTCTCGGCGATCTCCGCCGGTTGTGCAATGCGCCCGAGCACAATGTTGGCCGAAATCTGCGCTCGCATTTCAGGGTTGGCACCGAGATGCTCACTCAGCATTTCAGTTTCGGTAAAGCCCGGGCAAATGGCGGCAGTATGAATTTGGCGACCTACTAAATCTTGGCAAGTCGCTCGCATTTGGCCAATTACCGCGTGTTTAGACACCACATACGCATGCGTGTTGGCAACCGCTTTAGTGCCTAAGGTTGAACTTATATAGATGATGCTTGAACCCTCAGACATCACCTTTAATAACCTTGTGTTTAACCGCGCTGGCGCAACTACGTTTAGTTCTAAAACGTCTCTTAATGTGTCAGCTCGAATGTCGGCGACCGTCTCTTTGGTCATCACCGCGGCATTGTGCACCAAGGTGATCTTAGCTTGCTCAGGCAACATGTCTAACAATTGAGCCTCACTCGCTTGCCAATCTTGGTTTGATAAGTCCCAACCAATATTGTGCACGCCAGCAATGTCACAGGCACTACGCGAAATATTGATAACCGTGTAACCCGCATTCAAAAAACGCTGTGCGCTTGCTCGACCAATGCCTTTACTGGCTCCGGTAATGATTAAAAACCTAGCTTTGCTCACGCGCGTTCTCCACCGGGGATGGTTCTAATTGCAGATAAGGTCTTAATTTGTGCACGGCCAAATAGATAAGCGGTGTATCGACCAACGCCGAGACCAGTTTAAACACATAGTTGCTGAGCATTAATACCAACACCGCCTGTAGGCTCATACCGCCAGCGAAAATCACCGCGCCAAAGGTCACCATGATGACAGTTACCGAATCCACTGCTTGGCTTACCATGGTACTGCCGTTGTTACGCAACCAAAGATGTTTGCCATTAGTTTTTTTCTTGATCCAATGAAACAAATACACATCGACGTATTGTGCCAACACGTACGCCAGCATTGAAGCAAAAACTGCGCCTGCGGTATTGGCGTAAATCAAGGAGAAGAGTTCCACTTGCTCGCTGACTTGGCTGCCGTCAGGCAATCCCACCGGGTCTGATAAGTTCAAGGTTTGCCAAGGCGGTTGCGTCGCAGGGTCGACTGCCGGTAAGGCATTGGCGAGCCACATAATGCCAAGTATAAAAAAATTCAACACCAGGCCAACAGTGACCATAGCATTGGCGCGGGCGCGACCGTATATCTCAGAAATAATATCCGTACACAAAAACGTCAGCGGATACGCAAGCACCCCGACCGCCAGTTGCATTGGGCCGATTTGCACAAAACGCGTAATGCCGATGACGTTCAGCAACACCATTGCACACAGAAAAAACCCGGCAAGAAATAGAAAAACGCGTTCGCGCCTTTCTTGAATCAAAGATTCGCAGGCCGCTATTTGCTGCATTCGCGACTCCAGCGCGCAATGCCCCATTGATTCGGCCCCGAAGACACACGTAATTCAAAGGCGTGTATCTTGCAGGCGTCAATGGTTTTGCTGTCGCTCACCAAAACATCCAATAAATACGCGGCCATACTTTCAATGGTTACGTTTTTGATTGGCAACAATATGGTGTCCGTTTTCAAAAGAGGTTGAGTTCGGTGGTTGTGCTTCACGTAATAAAACTCATCGTCTTCGCTAATCTGCAAATGCGGCGACTGCTCGGCGATCAACGTATATTCGTCGTACTGGAAACACAAGTCTTTGAGTATTTTTTTATAAATGGCGTAATCAAAACACAGGCCGTCATCGCCCATCTCACCGGTTATCTCAACCGCGACACGCCAATTGTGGCCGTGCAAACGCTCACGGTCGATGGCTGAAAAAACCGTAAAGTGCGCCGCCGAAAAGTGTAAATACGATTTGGCGATCTCGATCGAGGACAATTGAGGCATGTTCAGTGGTAGTCTATTTGTATAAGTGTGTGCAAACGATTTATTCTTATAATGATCCACAGGATCACTTCATTTTCTAAGTCTAGCGGGGTTCATATGAAATCGATAGTCACTTTTCTGGTTTGTCTTTTGACTCTTGGCGCGGCGTCGAGCGTATCGGCCAAGGGCGTGCAATGGAATTTAATCGAATCAACACCGATCGGCAGTTGGCAATTGCGTGAAGAAGTTGAAACCAACCACAAAGGCAAGCAAACCGTAAACCTTATTCGCACCTCGATGCTGAGCATGGAAGAACGCGATGGCGAGCCGCACTACTGGGTCGAAACCAGCATGCAAACGTTTAAACTCAGAAAGAACGGCAAGCGCAAAGCCAAAGGTAAACCGGTGGTCATGAAAGCGCTGATGCCAGAGTCTTTGTTTACCTCGGACCCGAGTAACGCTATGGAGAATCTACAAAGCATGGGTACCGAAGTGATCGTTCAACAAGGTAAACAGAAACCTATGCGTATTGGCGACACCAGTGCCTTGATGCAAGCTGCGTCGGCGATCGCAAAGGTAGAGATGACTTACGACTTTAGCGAGCTTGGAAAAGAGACCGTCGAAGTTGACGCGGGTAAATTCGATACCAAAAAAATCGCTGGCAGCGCCGACGTTGAAGTCAAAGTGCTGTTCAAAAAAATAAAAGCCAATAGTCAATCAACCATTTGGATTGCGAAGCAAGTACCCTTCGGCACTGTAAAAATGCAAGACGAAACCACCACTAACGGTAAAGTAAGCCAAACAGAAGGACGATTGCTTGAGTACGGCATGAGTGGTGCAACAAGCCAAATCACTGGCGAAATTCAAGATGCGCCTGAGATGCCCAAACTCAACGATTTGTTTGGCGGATAAGAAGAAACGCTCTATAACCCGTTGGTCAGCTTAACTGGGCTCAAATTCAGCCTTTTGGGGTAAGGAGCCTTTTGGGGTAAGGAGATAGTGCAGCTCTGCGCTATCAGCAGCGAGCGCAAATATAAGCGGGCCCGCGACTTGATAAGTTTGCTTTGTGCCCTCAAGTATCGCCAATGATCCAGAAACTTTTGCGCCTACTGTTACCGTATAAGAGCCAACTTTTGGCCGCTGCGGTTGCCTTGGTCTTTACCGCTGGAATTACCCTGGCGATGGGGCAAGGCGTGCGCCTGTTGATTGACGATGGCTTCGTGGCCGGTTCGTCAGAAAAGCTTCGGCAGGCGGCTGTGTTTATCATGGCTATTGCCGTATTGATGGCCATTGGAACGTATGCGCGCTTTTATCTGGTGACCTGGCTTGGCGAACGTGTGTCCGCGGATTTGCGCCAAGCCGTCTTTGATCACATCATTGATCTACACCCGAGCTATTTTGAAGAAAACCGCAGCGGCGAGATCATTTCACGACTGACTACCGACACCACCCTGATCCAAACGGTGATCGGTTCCTCCGCGTCGATGGCATTGCGCTCAAGTCTTACCTTGATTGGCGGCCTGATCTTAATGCTGATCACCAGCGCCAAGCTCACTTTAATAGTATTAGTCGGCGTGCCAATCGTCTTGGTTCCAATCATTTTGTTTGGCCGCCGCGTGCGCAAGCTGTCTCGCAAAAGTCAGGACAGCATTGCCGATGTCGGAAGCCATGCGGGCGAAATCATTCAACAAATCAAAACGGTTCAAAGTTACACCCAACAAGACAACGAACGAGCCGCGTTTGGCCAACACGTCGAGCTCGCGTTTACCATTGCCAAGCGCCGTATTCGCCAGCGCGCCCTATTGATTGCAGCAGTCATCACTTTGATCTTTACTGGCATCGCTGCCATGTTGTTGGTTGGTGGCCAAAGTGTGTTGTCGGGCCAAATGACCGCAGGCCAACTTGGCGCCTTTGTGTTTTACGCGATCGTAGTCGCGGGGTCGGTTGCCACTATTTCAGAGGTCATCGGCGAAGTTCAACGAGCAGTGGGCGCAGCGGAACGCTTATTTGAATTATTAGAAGAACACAGCGAGATCCGAGCACCAGAAAAGCCAGTCAGTGCTCGAGATCTTAAACCAAAAATCGAACTCAATAAGGTGCGTTTCAGCTACCCGTCCAGACCATCGCAGCTCGCGCTCAATGACGTTGATTTGCAAATCAAAGAAGGCCAATCTCTGGCTTTGGTGGGGCCATCGGGCGCCGGAAAATCCACGGTCTTTGAACTACTACAGCGCTTCTACGACCCTCAAGGAGGGCAAATTACGCTGGATGGCACCGATCTCAAAGAGATGGACCCGCAGCAATTGCGACAAAAAATTGGCGTTGTCGCTCAGCAGTCGAGCCTGTTTACGGGCACGGTGATGCACAACATTCGTTACGGCAAGCCCGAGGCAAGCGATGATGAAGTCAAAGCGGCGGCGATCGCGGCCTACGCACACGAATTCATTGAAACCTTACCGCAAGGCTATAATAGTGACCTTGGCGAGCAAGGCGTTCGCCTGTCGGGCGGTCAGCGCCAGCGCATTGCCATCGCGCGCGCCATTCTGAAAAATCCGCAAATATTGCTACTCGATGAAGCCACCTCGGCCTTGGACGCAAGAAGCGAACAAATGGTGCAAAAAGCGCTGGAGAATTTAATGCAAAACCGAACGACTGTGGTGATCGCTCATCGATTGGCGACAATCCGCAATGTCGATGAAATAGCGGTCTTAGAAGATGGACGTTTGGTTGCCCTTGGAGATCATAAAACCTTGATGGCGGAATCGAAGCTGTATCGCGGTTTGGCAGAACTGCAATTTCAAAATCAGGCCGACTAGGCCGGATACGATCTCGAAAGCGAAATACCCAACCCTATTTTGGGAACACCTTGATAAACGGTTTGACCTCAACCGATGCATAAATCCCATTGAGCAAATACGGGTCTTGCGAGGCCCACTGTTTGGCGGCCTCTAAACTATCAAACTCGGCGACCACTACGCTGCCTGAAAAACCGTGTTCTGGCTGCTGCGCAGAATCGGCCAATGGATTCGGCCCGGCGGCCAGCAGCCGACCTTGATCGTCGAGTTCCTGCAAGCGTTCTAAATGCGCAGGGCGATGAACCTTGCGCAGAGGAAGTGACTCATCGGCGTCTTGGCCAACTATGCTGTAGTACATGACTTAGCTTTTGTGTCCTTTATTAATCGGCAAAAACGCGATGGCGGATGTTTAATGCAAGAGGCCTGAATTCGCCGTATGAGCTTCCTCTATACGTTCGACTTGGATATCACGATAGCGTTCTATGCCCGCCTCGATCATCGCCTGCGCTATGTCTATTTTATCCATTGGCATTAAGTCTTGCACTTGATCAGTGATATTAATCACGACCAGTGGCTCCTCGGGATTATCTGAGCTACGAAGCACAATTTCGCCATTGGCGAGTTGTACTAGCTCTATCCGAGGTTCTTCTGTTGTTGTATCAGATGTATCTGTTGCGTCGCTCATAATTTCTCTCTAGCCACTCTTCACGTGCGCTTGCCAGCAGGCATTGCCGCATTCATGCGTTACAACGGAAGATGCCATACCCGTAAGTATGGTTTATAGTGGCGGTCGATTGCAAACTCAAGTTACCTATTATGAGAATTTTAATAAAAGTGCTGCTGGGCTTGGCCTTACTGGTGGTCGCATTTATTGGTTATGCATGGTTTGAAGCACGTACTTTAAGTGTCGAACAAATTAATGATGACCTGTATGTGATTCGAGGCTTGGGCGGCAACACTACGGTGCTTAAAACCGATGCTGGCGCGGTCGTCATTGATAGCATGACCTTTAAAATGCAAGGTCGATTGATCAATGCCAAGGTTAAAGAGTTAACCGGCCAAGAGGTCACTTTACTAATCAATACTCACTATCATCTTGACCACACGCATGGCAACCCAGGGTTTGACGCCGGCATTCAAGTGGTTAGCACTGACCGTACGCTTTCTCATCTTAAAGCGTTTGACGAGGATTTTTGGGAAGGCGATGCCAGCGCTCTGCTGCCAAACGATACCTTTAGTGATAGAAAACGTTTTGCGCTAGGCAATAAAACACTCGAGGTGATTCACCCCGGCCGTGGGCACACCGATGGCGATTTAGTTGTGCACCTAGTCGAAGACAATGCCGTGGTGTTAGGCGATTTGTTCTTTAATAAGCATTACCCAAATATTGATCTAGAAGCCGGCGGTTCGGTTCAAGAGTGGGGTACGACACTTGATCAGGTGCTCGCAATGCCTGCGAGCATTGTTATTCCCGGCCATGGTGCGACCTCAGACAAATCGGGCCTAAACAGTTTTAAAGCTTTTATTGAACAACTTGCCAGCATTGGCCGTGACTCCGTCGCCAATAAAATCTCGCTGGACGACACCATTAATAACGCCAACTTCACACAAGATAAAGACTATAGCGAGATTGCATTTGCCGGCATTCCTTTAGGCCTAGACCGTGAATTCGTTCTGCGCCGCGCTTGGGAAGAAGCCAACGGAGAATTTGAGCGTAAAAATTAATGCCAAAGCTAAAAGCCATTTTTTTCGATATGGACGAAACCCTTATCGAAAACACACTGCCGTTCCCTCAATTATTCAGCCAGCTCTATCACGAACAGAGCGACCTGCTTGGTGACGAAAATTTTGATCGGTTTATTCAACACTTTCGAATCGGCGCGCCCAAACTGTGGGCGTCCATGTTCGAACAAGAGGCGTCACCCGAATCTCAATTAGCTGATTTGTACACCGACAGCATTAAGGCGACTGAAACCGTCGGCCACACTCAAGCCCGCACTTTGGGCGAAAACATGCTGGCACGATTTATTGAACTCAGCTCGTCGCAAGTACGCTTTAATCCAGATGCCGAATTATTGATGAGCGAATTACGGGAGCGAGGCTATATTACGGGCCTAATCACGAACGGCATTGAGGCTGTGCAATTGGGTAAAGTAAAGGCATTAAAGCTCGATGAAAAATTGGATTCGATTACTGTGAGTGCTCAAGCTCGTGCTCACAAACCAAAGCTACCCGTCTTTGAACTCGCGCTGTCGCGAGGCAAGGTCAACGCAGACCAAGCATGGCAAGTTGGTGATCACGCAGTGAACGATGTCGCCGGAGGCATTCGAGCTGGCTTAGGGGGAATTTATTACAACCCCAAAAATCACGCAATTAGTGAGGCTTTTAATGAGATCGAGGAACGACCTACGCACACTATAAAATCCTTGGGCGAATTATTAGAGCTAATTTGATTAGCAAAGCCTAAACGTCTTTTAGCGTAAACTCTCGCGGTTAATGGGTATGCGCCAAACTGTGGTAGACCCGGTCAATAAACATACGGCTGTTGCCGTAGTTTTCATCAAACTCAGCAGTGGGTTTGGCGGCAATCACCTCATCTAGAGTTGCGCCTTCGTCGATCATTTTTTTAACCCGATCCCGAACTGTGCTCAGCATAGAGACATAGGCTTGCATGGTTGGATAATCCGTCACCTCTCCATGACCCGGGATAACAATCGTATCCGCGTTGATCTCCTCCAACACTTGCTGGCAAAAGGAAATCATGCCGTTTATCTGGCCACCATTGCCTGCATCAATAAAGGGGTAGCCTGAATTGTTAAAGACGTCACCCATGTGCACCGCATTAGAGCCTTTGAAAAAGATCGCTGCGTCGCCGGTTGTATGAGCTGGGCCAAAATGCATTAAATCGATTTGCTGGCCGTTTAAGTGAAAGCTCATGCGATCTTTAAACGTCATATCTGGCCACGCGCTTTCAGGGTAGGCTTTTTGCTCATAGGCCGCTAACACCAGGTTGATCAACCGGTCTTGTTTCATCATCTCACGCGAGTTTTCTTGTGCGACCAGCCACGTTCCTTCAGGGCCTAGTGTGAGATTGCCCTCGGCGTGATCAAAATGCCAATGCGTCGTCACCGCAAAATTAATTTCTTTGCCACCAATGCCCGCAATGGCTTTTTTAATCTTGGGCATCAATTGCGGAAATTGATCGTCGACTATCAACACTCCATCGCCACCCACACTCACCGCGATATTGCCTCCGACTCCGAACAACACATATAAATTGTCGGCAACTTCTTGAGTGGTGATCTCAACGTCATCAAGACTCCAATTGAACGCCTTTGTTAGCTCTTCCAGAGTCATGGGCTCGGGGCTTGCAGCAATATCATGAGCAATCGCCGCTTTCGGTACAGATAAGCTAGCGAATAAAAGCACTAGAACCAGATAACTGTTTTTCATGATTATTCCTCTGTTTTCATGATTATTCCTCTGCCAGTAACGGCCTCGAAGTGCCACGCGATCAGCTTACTTTGCTGACAAATCCAGGCTACTTGGCCTGGGCTTTAATCCAATCGCCAACCACGGTCTCAAGAATAGACAGCGGCAGCGCGCCATTTTCTAGTACTTTGTCGTGAAAAGTTCGTACGTCGAATTTCTCGCCTAATGTTTCTTCTGCGCGTTGACGCAGTTCTCGAATTTTGAGTTCGCCCATTTTGTAAGCTAAAGCTTGGCCGGGCCAAGTGATGTATCGATCTACTTCAGAAACGATATTGTTCATCGAAAGCCCAGAATTCACTGCCATAAAGTCGATGGCCTGTTGGCGACTCCAGCCTTTGCTGTGCAAACCGGTGTCGACCACAAGCCGGCAGGCGCGCCACATTTCATAAGAGAGCCGACCAAAATTGGTGTACGGCGTTTGATAAAAACCCACTTCTAAACCAAGGCGCTCGGAATACAAAGCCCAACCCTCGACAAATACCGTAATGCCGCCGTATTTTCTAAAATTGGGCAGTTCCAGTTCTTGCGCTAACGCCAACTGCAAATGATGTCCCGGAACGGCCTCGTGTAATGACAGGGCTTCTAATTGGTATAATGGCCGAGTCTCAAGCTTGCTGGTATTCACGAAATAAAAACCCGCTCGCGAACCATCACCCGCTGGACGCTGGTAATAGGCAGTTGTGGTTTTTTCGGCAATATCAGCAGGAATCTCTTTTAAGCCATACGGCATGCGCGGTAGCTTGCCAAAGAGTTTAGGCAGTTCGCCATCCATTTTCTTAGAGATCGTTGCCGCCACTTGCATACGCTCTTCGGCGGTTTTGGGATAAAACTCTGGCGTGTCTCTGAGATAAATCAGCCATTCATCAAAGCTGCCTTGGAAATCGGCTTCTTCAATCACCACGGCCATTTCACTGCGAATACGTGCCACTTCCTTGAGGCCAATCATATGCACATCGTCGGCGCTTAAATCCGTCGTGGTAAACAGCTTAACGCGGTGCTCGTAATAGTCAGCACCGCCCGGCATGGAGTCGGTGCCCACTTTCTCTCGACAAGCCGGCGCGTAGTTGGCTTTGTAGAAGTTCGAAAAGGCTTCAAAGGCTGGCACGACTTTTTCACTGATTAGGCTTTGCGCTTTTTTTGCCAAACTCGCTAGCTGCTTTTCGCTTACGCTGTTATTTGTGCGCGTAAAAGGCTGATAAAACACGCTGTCTTTCGCGCGGCTGACTACGTGTGTGTCTATGGATTTTTCAAACCCCTGCATGGGCGCACACGGCTGCACCCAACCCGCATCTAAACCGGCTTGCAATCTTGCTGTTGCCTTGGACAAATAGTCGGGCATGGCATCAAGGCGCTCAACATAACTTTGATAATCGGCCAAGGTGAAGAACGGCAAGCGCCCGACCAAATTGGTTAGGGTCAAATGCGGCCCGCCGCGGTTGGTCATGATCATGTATTTTCCACCGTGCTTACCGGCCTCAATTTCATTGCTCAACTCATGAACAAATAAGGCATGATTTAGACGGTTTGCCTCGCTTAGCAGATCCACGTTTAGTCCTTTAGCGCGATCTAAAAATTCACTGGCTTGGCTTACCGCTGATTCATAAACTGCTAAGGACGGATCACTTAACTGCCCATCAAAATCTCGAACACCAAGGTTAGTCGCAAACTCTGGATTTCGCTGAAGGTTTGCCTGCCAATGATCATCCAATAGAGCTTCGAACAATTCATTGGGCGTTTGCGCCAAGGCCGAAAGAGACGTCAGCGATAAAATGGTAGCTAGCCTAGCGATCGTTTTTATTTTACTTAGTTTCATATTGTCTTCTGCAAGCTTAAGTAGATGAGTTCGAATGTTTTTTAGTGTAACTAATTGCTCGGCAAAGCATAGGTTCCTGTCGCGTGAGCAATTGCCTGAGCCTGCCCTTGTGAGAACAAAGTGACTTCGCCGACCACCAGCTTACGCCCCACTTTAAGTAAGCGACAGTCGGCAATGATGTCGGCGTCCGCTCGTGGTTTGCTCAAGAAGTTAATCGTTAGCGAGGTAGTGACGGCCAGCTCCTTAAGCCCGACTTCATTTAACACGGCCACATACAATGCGGTATCGACAGCACTCATCATAAACGGGCCGGAGACAGTATTTCCAGGCCGCAAATCACTTTGTCGACTGGGCGTTTGGCGAATACGAACAGCACGCTCAGCCAAGGATTCGATCACTAATTTATTACCCGGCCAATGCTCGTCAAATAAAGCTTTGATGACGGGGATTTTTTTGGTGTACTCGGGCGACATAAACGGTTTTGACTAAGCCTGCTTAGTTGACTCTTCTATGGTGAGCGGGCGCTTCCACTTTAGTTTTTTTTCTATCGACGCAATCATCATACCGGCAATGTCTTTGCCTGTTGCGGTTTCGATACCCTCAAGCCCAGGCGAAGAGTTTACTTCTAACAGTAACGGCCCTTGGCCCGAACGAATAATGTCCACGCCCGCGACGTCTAGCCCCAGCACCTTGGCGGCCTTAACCGCCATGCGTTTTTCTTCGGCCGAGACTTTGACAATCGATGCAGTGCCTCCACGATGAATGTTGGCTCTGAACTCGCCCGGTGCAGCGGTACGTTGAATCGACGCGACCACTTTGCCATTGATCACAAAGCAACGTAGGTCTTTGCCATCGGCCTCTTTGATAAAGCTCTGTACTAATAAATTAGCGTGCAAAGACTTAAAGGCATTAATAACCGACTCAGCCGCTTTTTTGGTTTCGGCAAGTACTACGCCTCGACCTTGAGTGCCTTCCAAGAGTTTTACGATCAGGGGCGAGCCTTCGACCATTTCAATTAAGTCATCGGTATCGCTTGGCGAGCTCGCAAAGCCGGTGGTAGGAATGGTAATACCATGCTTAAGCATTTGTTGCAGCGAATAAAGCTTATCTCGCGACTGGGTAATCGCCGAAGAAGCATTGCTGGTGTAAATACCCATGCTCTCAAACTGGCGCGTAATAGCCGTGCCGTAGAAAGTCATGCTTGGGCGAATACGCGTAATCACGGCGTCAACATCGTTGAGTGAACGGCCGCCTCGATAACGCACTTCTGGCTCTTTGGCATCGAGTTTCATGTAACACTGCTTGATGTTGATAAACATCATTTGGTGACCCCGCTCGCGCCCCGCTTCGATAATGCGCCGATTGCTGTACAGCTCAGCGTTGCTGGCCAACAAGGCTATTTTCAAGCCACCTTTGGCTTGTTTTGTTTGAGGATACAGCTCAGCTAATTGCTCTTCTGATAGCGACTCTTGAGCAAAGGAAATTGACGGGTCGACTAAAAATCGCCCTTGCATGGCTTCTCGGCCCAGCAACATGCGATAGCCCATCGAATCTCGGTTGGCTAGCGTTAGCTCAATAGCACGAGGCTCGCCAGCAAAATCAAGCAAGGTACGAATAACATAACGCGTTTCGCTTTCGCCTGACGAACTCTTTACCTTGCGCCGCGCAACTACTCGAGCTTCACAGCGAACCACTGGGCGGCGCGAGGCCTGCAAAGGATGCACTTCAAAACTGACCCAGCGTTCATCGTCGCGTCGAAAAGCGTGAATATTAAAGGCGTGCAGCGAGGAGGTTTTGGCCCCTGAATCCACCCTTGCTTTCACCGCTGGAATGCCTAGCTCAGGAAATCCACACCATTCTTGGCTGCCGATAATAATCTTGTTGGTGCTCTCGCTCATTCTTTTATCGCCCACCAGCGACATCAACTATGCTGCCACTAATATACGCCGCTTGTTCACTGATTAGAAACCTTATTGCGCTGGCCACTTCCTCTGGCAGGCCGCCACGCTGCATGGGTATGCTGCTTGCGAGTCGCTCGACCCGATTTGGTTCGCCGCCATCGGCGTGCATTTGCGTATGGATAAAGCCGGGGCGTACCGCATTAACACGAATACCCTGCCCCGCCACTTCGCTTGCCAAGCCTTTGGTAAAGGTATCAATCGCGCCTTTGCTTGCTGCGTAATCAAGATACTCATTGGGCGAGCCGGTTCGCGCCGCGACCGAAGACACATTGACGATCGAACCGCCCGCGCCGCCTTGAGCGGTCGACATTCGTTTAACTGCCTCGCGTGCGCACAACATCGACCCGGTTACATTAGTTTGCAGTAGCCGATTAATTCTCTGAGCATTAAGATCGAGTAAAGAACCTTGTACGTCGAGCACACCGGCATTATTAACCAAGGCAGTCAGCCTACCAAAAGACGCATCAAGTTGTGCAAACATGGCTTCAACTTGGGGCTCATCAGAGATGTCGGCTTGCAATAAAACGGAGTTGACTAGCATATCATCTAACTCGTTTTTTAGTTGCTGCGCTGGTTCTTCGCTGGTTAAATAGTTGATCCCAATGGCAAAGCCTGACCGGGCTAATTCCATGGCGGTGGCTCGGCCAATGCCTCGGCTAGCGCCGGTAACAAGAGCGACTTTTTGGTTTGATTGCATCTGACTTTAGATTTTCGCTAGTCAGACAAATGCGCCAAAGAATGCGCATATTGCTCCCAGTTTTGACCATCAAAGTCGACCACATTTACCTCATCTATAGGGGTATCCAAACAGTGTACATTGATTGATATGCCATCTGGGTTTGATCGCGGTGTATAAAACGGTTTGATGCCACAGGTATTGCAAAAAGTATGATTGGCCACACCGGTGTTAAATCGATAGGAGCTTAAGGCTGCTTCGCCTTGCAGCAGCCGGAACTGCCTCAGCGGAACGATTAAATGCAAAGCACCTGATTTTTTGCAAATGGAACAATTGCAAACGATGGCTTCAATTTTGGTAGGCGCATCAATTTCAAATTGAATGGCACCACAATGACAACTGCCTTGGTAAACCTTAAACATTTTTATTATTAAATTGTTGAGCTGCGAGATTTAGCAAAGATGACTACTAGGATCCCCATCAAAATCGTCGCACCTGAAATAAGTAAAGACACACTGGGTATCTCATTGATTAATAGAATACCAAATACCGCGGCGATAATCGGCACGCTCAGTTGCATGACTGCTGCAATGGTCGTCGATAAACTGGGTAAGGCCGCATACCAAATCGCGTAACCTAAGCCCGAGGTAACAATCCCCGAGGCCAGCGCCAAGATGATTCCTTTGAAACTCAGCTCTGTTTCAAAACCTAACAATGCGGAGATAACCACAACGGCGATCACAAAAGGAATCGTTAAAACAAAGTTGTAGGCCGTATCGCCTAGGGCTTGGGTAGAACCTTGCCCGATCAAGGTATAAGCAGCCCATGCCAAACCCGCTATAGCCATCATCACCATGCCCAGCATCGAGGGCGAATTGACCTGTGGCAATAACAAATAGGCCAAGCCAGCACAAGCGAGAACAATGCCGAGCCATTCGATTGCATTGGGCGCGTGGCCGCGCTGAATACTCACCGTAATCAAACCCAATTGCACAACACCAAACAGCACTAAAGCGCCAGATGCCGTGTCCAAACCAATGTAAGCCAAAGAAAAGAACAAGGCATAAACGAACAACATCAACGCCGCAAAAAGGCGTTTCTTTTTTGGCCTTTCATCAACGAAATCGTTACGCGTCAGCCTCACCAAGAGCCACAAAGCAAGTGCCCCCGACAACAGGCGAATGGCCGTAAAACTAACTGGGTCGATCTCTTGCTCTGCTAAAGCCATGCGGCACAAAACCGAATTACCTGCAAAGGCCAACATGGCCAATACCGAAAGAAAAAGCGTTTTCATGAAATGTAGACTCGGACTCGGCCTGCTTGCCAAGAACTTGAACAAGCCAGCGGTTTTTATTATGGTGATTTACTCAGCATTGTAACCGCGTATCAAGGACTTTTATGAACGAAGTGATCACTCAACCCAATGAATCGCAAAACGCTAAGTTAGTTTACATCTTATATTTGGTCGGCATCGTAGTCGGCTTGACCAGCCTGATCGGCGTCATCATGGCCTATGTAAACAAGAGCGACGCACCCGATTGGGTACAAAGCCACTATCGCTTTCAAATCCGAACTTTCTGGATCGGCCTACTCTACGGGCTTGTCGGCCTGATCCTCGTCACCGTAGGCATTGGCATATTGATCCTTTTATTTGTGCTGGTGTGGTTTATCGTTCGATGCATCAAAGGCATGAACGCCTTAGATAAGGGCCA
>CALAKU010000030.1 GCA_937922925.1 uncultured Arenicella sp.
GTTTGCAAGTCGTTTGAGTTGGACGCCAAATCAGCACTGGTAAAGTCTGTGTCGATTGCGAAAAACGTATCCAGATCACGCAATGCAGTAATCGAGGTCAAAGAGAAATTACCGAAGTCTTTATCGACTTGGATAGAAATACCTGAGTTGTCTTGCTCGTTGAACGAATCAACGTTGCTGAAAAAATTCAAGGCTTCTGGTGAGTCATCAACCAAGGTGCCGCCCGCTGCGCGAATAGCAAATGAAGCCGGGCCAGAAACCAGATTACCCGCAAAACAACAACGCTCATCTAAGGTATCGAAATCAGCGATGATACGAATCTCAGTTGTGTCATTAGGGTTCAACAATAATTGACCACGAACCGATTGACGATCGCGGTTATTTAAATCTTGGCCTGTTAGTTCATTGGTTGCGTAGCCATCGCGCTCGTTGTACGAGCCGGCGATACTAAATGCCGCCGTATCAGAAATAGCGCCTTCGTAGTAACCCTTGACTAACACTTGCCCAAAGTTACCCAGAGAGGCTGACACATTGCCAGCGCTTTCGCCTGACGGTTTGCCAGTGACCACGCTGATGACACCTGCGGACGCATTCTTACCAAAGAGCGTGCTTTGCGGGCCACTGAGAACCTCAACACGTTCTAGATTCGGCAAATCCGAAATGGCGCCAGCAGATCGAGAGCGATAAACGCCATCAATAAACACACCAACAGACGGTTCGATGCCCGCATTGTTAGCGCCGTTACCAAAACCACGAAGTGAAAAGTTGGTGTTAGTTGAGCTTTGCAACTGACTGACTCGCAAAGTTGGAACCACAGACTGTAGATCGTTAATGTCTAAAATTTGCGCCTGCTCGATGGTTTCGCCAGTTGTTACTGTGACTGCGACAGGAACATCTTGCAAAGTAGTTGCCCGCTTAGTCGCGGTTATTACAACCTCTTCGATAAAATCGCCTTCTTGCGATATGGCTACGCCAGAACCACAAATAGACGCAACTGCACTCGCCACCGCGAGCTTCTTAAAAGTAGCTTTCATTTTCTTACTCCTCCAATCTAACTTGAACTTACGACCGGTTATTTTGATTTTTCGGACGTTATCGTCGCCCTATCACTAATATATCACTGATTATAGAAAAGTCGTAATCATCAAATCAGTAATCAACATTCATCAAGAGTGATGACCCTAAAGCATTGAAAAACATAGATTAATATGCCATGCACGCAGAAAAACTATCTCTATTCTCTAAAAAAAGGCCGACACTGAGAGTTCAGCGTCGGCCAATTATCAAACAAGTTTAGCTAGCTTTAAGTTTCTCTAAATAAACACGGCTATTTGTAAGACTCTAGAACTTCTTACTGATTGTTACTCCGTAAGTGCGTGGCTGAGTTGGATAGCCACTGAAGCTGCCTAGTTGAGCAACCGACGGAAAAGCACTTATAAGTGAAACATGGTCGGTGATATTTCGGCCCCAGACAGAGAAAGTCCACTGCGAAGGAGTTGTTACACCTAAAGACACGTTCAAATTTTCTGTGCTACGAATGAACTGCGAGGTCGCCAAATCGCCGATTGGCGTGTCGTCTTCAAAATAGAAGTCGCTGCGGAAAAAACCCTCATTTTGACCAACGGTAAAGTTGTAATTAACCGCTAGCGATAAGTTCAAATCAGTAACACCACCGACGTCTTGACCGGTTAGATCGACAATTTGACCGGTTACTTCGTCTAGAGCACCGGTAAATTCGTCGTAAACTGCATCGAGGAGCGCTCCACCAACTTTGATTTCTAACGATTCAACTGGGTAATAGGTGAAATCAAACTCAACACCACGAGTAGACTGTGAACCTGCATTCGTTAAATTAAAGCCGGTACCGGTAAAAGCATTGGATTGAAACCCTTCGATGGTTTGATCAAAGATTGCGACATTAAACGCAAAATTTTCGTATCGACCTTTTAAACCAATCTCAAACACTTCGGCTTCTTCAGGGCCCGCAAAGCGAGTGCCCGGCACTAAATTAGGAACCGTTAAACCGGCAGCGCTTAATGCCGCTATGTCCTCTGGGAAAGGTGACGTATCACGGCTTAAATTCCAAGATGTGGCCTTAAACCCAGTTGAAAAAGACCCGTAGGCATTGAAGTTGTCGTTAATGTCCCAAGCCAACCTTAAGGTGTAAGTCAGATCGTCATCGTCAGACTGGCCACTTTCAATCTCATTTGGAAAATCGACCAATGGCGGCAAAAACTGCAACGCTTGTAAACCGAGCAGCGGATTCTGACTAGGATCCGTTGAAGCCTGCGTGGCGAATGCCTGTGCGGCCTGTGCAGCCTGTGGAACTGCGGCAATATTTTGAGGCGTTGGTGCTAAACCGGTAATTTGCTGGAATGCACCTGCAAAAGCACCTTGAAAGCCAATATTAACGAAGTCCAAGGAAGAGAAAAGATCGCTTTGCACCTGGCGTACTGATACGTCTTTTTCGTCACGCGTGTAATTAAAACCAACCGTAGCACTCAATGAATCAGAAATATCAAAATCAAGTTGACCAAAAATCGAAAGAGCTTGGTTATCAAGCGTTGATTGCTCTTCTGTTGCTGTGCCAGCAGCGAAAAAACTGCCCTGCGGTATTCCCAACAGCCCTTCAACTCCGGCTAAGGTTCCGGGCGCACCTGTTAAAGCATCAGCGAAAGGTCGAAAGCCTGCGTTAAAGTTCAGCGCGGCCTGATTTTCGACCGACTCATCAAAGAAATAGCCACCAACTAACCAGTCATAAGAACCACCTGTGTCAGAGCTCAAACGAATTTCTTGTGTAAACGTCTCAATTTGCGAGCCTACCGGATTAACTGTCGTATCCGCACTTGTAAAATCGGTATCAATTAAGGCGAAGGTATCAAGATCGCGTAAGGCTGTGATCGAGGTCAGAGAGACCGAGCCAAAATCATGATCAACTTGAATAGAAATACCCGCATTATCTTGCTGATTCGTTGAGTCAACATTGGCAAAGAAGGTGCGCGCTTCAGGGTCATTATCAACTAGGTTACCGCCCGCGAATCGAATTGCATTAGAAGCCGGCCCAGATATCAAGTTTGCGGCGTAACAACATTCTTCATCTAGGGTATCGAAATCAGCAATGATTCGAATTTCAGTGGCGTCACTCGGGCTGATTAACAACTGACCGCGAATTGACTGACGGTCTCTATTGTTGGCATCGTTACCAGTAAACAAGTTTTCGGCATAACCATCTCGAGTGTTGTAAGAACCGGCAACGCTAAACGCGACCGTATCCGAGACTGGCGCCTCATAGTATCCCTTGGCAATAACTTGATTGAAATTGCCAAAACTAAGCGAAAAATTCCCCGCGACTTCTCCAGACGGCTTGCCAGAAACAACACTGATAACACCAGCTGATGCATTCTTACCAAACAAAGTACTTTGGGGCCCAGACAACACTTCTACTCGCTGCAAATTGGGAAGGTCGGTAATTGCACCGGCCGAGCGAGAGCGATAAACACCATCAATAAACACACCGACCGAGGGTTCGATACCCGGATTATTGGCTCCATTACCAAAGCCGCGAATCACAAAATTGGTGTTCGTAGAGTTTTGTAATTGGCTCACTCTGAGTGTTGGAACAACACTTTGTAAGTCTTGTAAATCGTTAATTTGCGCCTTTTCGATCACGTCAGCAGTGGTTACCGAGACAGCCACCGGCGTTTCTTGTAACGAAGACGCTCGCTTGGTTGCGGTAACAATTACCTCTTCAATAAACGAATCTTCTTGCGCAAAAGCGGCGCCGGAATGACACATCCCGGCCACGACAGTAGCCACAGCAAGCTGTCTAAATGGTAGATTCATAACCTACTCCTCCAAAATATTTTTAACTAATCGAGTTGAATTAACCAGTACGTTTTAATAAACGATTTGAGTCTAGGTTGGAGCAGTTGCTGTGTTGGCACTTCTTCGTTCGCTCAGCCAAGGTCAGTCTAAATCTGACAAGCAAAATGGTATCACGACCATTGCCAATGCGACCTGTTTTTACCAGCTAAAAGACCTTTTAAATTGAATAGGCTTTATAAGCGCGGTGAATAGTTGGCCATTTTGGGCAAAGCAGATTGGTTTGCCTATGCTGCCATCTAAGGTGATCGTTTTTACCTATAAAGGTGGCATTTTATCGGCTGGCTTTGTGCAAGTGTTTTGAGCCAATCCAGAACGAAATCACGCTTAGAGCGCCAAACAGGTCAACGCTAATCAGAGCCCATGTTAGGGGTTCTTGGAACAACATCGTTTGAAACAAGTCACTTAATACGCCAACGAATAGAGCGCCAAGACCCAGCCCTAATAGATTCATGAGCAAAATCAGCATGGCGGTAGTCAAGCCTCGCATTCGAGGTGGCGACAAGTCTTGCACTGTTGAAAAAACTGGCCCGTAAAACGCCGTAAAGCTAACAAAACCAGCGCACATGCCTAGGTAAAAAAATGGTGAGCTGGCGTCAACTAAACGATAGCCTAAAGTCAATGGCGCCATGCACAACATAAAGATAGCCAGAAAGCGCAAACGCCCACCATTAAAGCGCTTGTGAAACCAATCGCTTAAACTGCCGCCCAAAACAGCACCAAGCGTGCCGAAGACAATAAACAAGCCGCCGTAAATCGACAAATCAGTGAAATCGCGTTCGCGCTCAAACCAGTTCACCACGTGCTGAGCACCGCCTATCGGTAAATGCAAAAATACGGCGCCAGCTAAGGCCCATGCCAGTGCGGGCGTTTGTTTTACGATTCCGATAAACGCCTTGAGCGACTCAACAAAACGCATATCTTCGTGCTGTTTTTGGCCTGAGAGGCTCTGTTCGCCAGCGCTGGTGTGATTCGCTGTGCTGCCAAGGCGATCGACTTGCCCTCGGATTGGGTCTTTGATCAACAACAAAGGCAACATAAGCGCTAAACCCAAGCCACCTAAAATATAAAAGCAATTGCGCCAACCTACGCTTTGACCCAAAACATCGGCAACGACATAACTCGCGCCCGCACCGAGTGGCACTCCGAGATAGTAAATACCCGAGGCGAAACCTCGCTTGAGCGGCGGAAACTTATCCGACAGCATCGACATCGCCGCCGGGGTAAGACAGGCCTCGCCAACACCAACAAATAGCCGGGCAACACCAATATGGAAAAAACTACGAGCCGCACCTGAAATCGCGGTAAAAGCGCTCCACGTTATCAAGCCAATGGCGATCAATTTGGGGCGATGCATGAGGTCAGCTAAGCGCCCAACGTAAAGCCCCATCACGGCATAAAACGTGACGAAAATTGGGCCAGTTAGCAGTCCAAATTCAGTATCACTTAAGTCCAAGGCATCGGTGATTTGGGGGCCAAAACTGGACACCAAATTACGGTCCACCATATTCAGTATATTAAGCAACAGCAGCAAGAATAAAACCCAACCCCCATTTCGTTGGGCCTGCATAAGGTCGTTGTCGTTGGTCGGCATCGTGTTTTTATTAGATAGCTGTTGGGATTAGACGGTTGAGAATCCAAATGTTACGGATCACCACTTGGATTAGGAGAATCGGTTTTTGCTTCGACAGACTTGCCTATGGTTTTGCCGAGCAAAGCAAGCTGTCGACGAACTTCTTTGGGGTCAGCAGTAAGAGGCCGATAGATTTCAATGCGATCGCCCTCCTCTAAAAGATAATCATGCGCGACCTTTTGCGAATAATTGCCGAGTTGAATGTTATCTTCCGGCATCTCGGTAAGAGCATCTACACGACTCAAGAAACCTGAGATTTTCACTAAATCCAGAGCACTGGTGCCGCGATCCACCTGAGCCTCAAACACGTGTTGCTCAGCCGCCTCGGCATAAACCAAAGACACGTTAATTCGATGCATACTGAGCCCCGTATTGCATTTGAGCGCGATGTTGGAACGCATCAAACTGCGCAGCAACGATGGACTGGAAGGCAGATGAAATCACCGTCTTACCGAATAAGCTGTCGAATTCAAAATCCATAGTTAACGATACTTTAGACGCCGAATCACTCAGAGCCTCAAATCGCCAATCTCCGTTTAAACGGTTAAATGGGCCTTTGTGCAATGCCAGTTGAATATGCTCATATGGGGTCAATGTGTTTAGGGTACTAAAACTCAAATCCAAACCTGCAAACTTAATGCCCAAGGTTGCAACAACCTCACTCTCGGTCTGGCGAACTATTTGCGCTCGATGACAACGAGGTAAAAACGCTGGGTAAGATTCAATATCAGCAACCAGCTCATACAATTGACGAGCGCTGTGCGGCAACAGAGCTGACTTAGCAACTTTCATAACTGACTTAAACTGGATGTAGCCTTTAAGGCGAACCGTTAGGCGGGCAAGAATACCACGGCGATCAAAATAAGCGAGATCAGCACAGGTACCACGTAGCGGTTGCAGAACCGCCAAACATTGAAGACCGCTAAGCGAGGCTCAGCGAGCGAAGAAAACAACACGCTGCGTTGCAAACGCCAGCCCACTAAAATCGCGGTTAACAATGCCGTCAACGGCAAAATAAAATGAATACTCAAGATACTAAAAAGATCAAAATAGCCGTATTTTTTTTCAGCACCAAAATAATAAAACGCAAATTTGAGTGTGCTAAAAGAATACAAAGACAACAGCCCTGAGCACCAAGCAACGGCCCCAACCAGCCATGCGGCTGTTCTACGCTGAATGTTCAAGCGGCGGGTCAACAAGGCAATGCTCGGCTCCAATAAGGCAAACCCCGACGTTAAGGCGGCAAAGAGCAATAAAATGAAAAATAGACTGCTGACCAAAAGAGAATTTTCAGTCATTTGAGAAAAGGCGACGGGTAAGGTTTCAAAGATCAAACCGGCACCGCTATTCGGGGCAAGCCCATAGGCAAAGGCGACCGAAAAAATCACCAGACTCATTAAAACGGCAATCAGAGAGTCGAACACCATGATCGTACCAGCACCGGCAAACAGCGGCCGCTTACCGCTAAGATAAGAACCGTACATAATCAATATGCCAATGCCTATGCTCAGAGAAAACAAAGCTTGTGTAAGCGCGGTGACTACCAATTCAGCATTGATGGCCCGCCAATCAAACTCAAACATAAACTCCAGTGCCGCTCGATGATCACCTAACTGTCGAGTATAAAAAGCTAGGATAATCAACAGCACAAAGAAGCTTGGCATCAACCAACGAACTGCTCGCTCTAAACCGCTACGAACTGCCTGCGAAGATACCAGAACCACCATTAGAATAAACACGGTGTGCCATAACAACATTTGGTCAGTATTGCGCAATAAGGCCCCAAATTGATTTTGGACAATTTCGGCGGGCACAGCGGTGAACGCACCAGAAATGGATTTCATGGTGTAAAACAAAATCCAAGACGCGACGATTGAACAGTAAGAAAACACCATAAAACTGCCAAGCACGCCGAGCCAGCCGATAAGCTGCCACAAAGAACTGAGCCGCTCTTTACGCGCAATATTTATTAGACCGAGAACCGGGTTCGCCTGCCCCATACGGCCAAGCATTAATTCCGAAACCATTAAAGGAAACGCAACAATCAAAACGCAGACGAGATAGACATAAAGAAAGGTTCCACCATGAATACCCATCTCATATGGGAATTTCCATACATTACCTAAGCCCACCGAAGAACCAATAGCGGCCAGAATAAAACCGCCGTAAGTCCCCCATGAGGGTCGAGATCGTTCAAATGTGGCTTGAGCCAACGTTGTTCTCCACGAAACAGTGACCTCTGTTTTTTTAAGGTCATGAGACTCTTTAAATCAGAGTGTCGTTTTTATGGCAGCAACGGTATCATCCTATCAACGATTAGCACAACTTGTGCCTTTAAACCGCTCATCAAAAAATCAACATGGCGAAGTCCAAAAAAACACCGTCGAATACCATCGCAGTCAATAAGAAGGCTCGGTTTGATTTCTTTATTGAGGAAGAATTCGAGGCAGGCCTAGCTCTCGAAGGCTGGGAAGTGAAAAGTATGCGAGCAGGCCGTGTGCAGCTCAAAGAAAGTTACGTGACCATACACCAAGGTGAGCTTTTCTTACACGGGGCACATTTGTCACCGCTCACGTCGACGTCGACGCACGTCGTTGCCGACCCCGTGCGGCGCCGCAAACTATTGATGAAACGCATTGAGATTAGCCGCCTTATAGGCCAAGTCGAGCGCGCCGGCTATACCCTTGCACCGCTGAGCCTTTACTGGATAAGAGGCAGAGCCAAGCTAAAAATTGGTCTTGCCAAAGGTAAAAAACAACACGATAAGCGCGCTTCCATAAAAGATCGTGATTGGAAGCGCGAGCAACAAAGAATTTTAAAATCTAACTAAGCCTGGGCATTCAACTGACCTTGCTTGGCAAGGATTAGCCGCTAAACACTTTTAACCAAACGCTTGTAAAAGGTTAACGCCAAAAAATTTCAGCGATACAGTGCTGATAAACACAAACAAAAGGATAGCTGGCACAAAGGTACCGAGCGCAAAGTTAACGTAACGCTCGGTGAATGAACCGCTAATATTATCGTCGCCCACCGCCATTTCCTGATTGAGCTTGGCGCGCTTCCAGCAGTACACCGCAAACATACAAATAACAAAACCATTTAGAGGCAAAATGGTTTCGTAAAATACGTCTATCACCAAATCGAAGAACGATCTGGTCCCTCCTCCATATGACATAAATTCGGTCAACCACGGCACCATGCCAAACGAGACGGTGCAAGCCAATACCAGCAAGGCGGCACAGGCACCTAGCGAAAAGACGCTCTTAAGCCGACTGAATTTAAGCTCGTCTTGAAACGCCGAGATAGGGACTTGCAGGATTGAGACTTGCGACGTCAAGGCGGCAAAAAACACCAACAAGAAAAAGGTGCTAGCAAACAAAGAAGCGCCGATGTAGCCTACCCAATCTTGCAGAGACAAAAAGATTTTGGGTAAAAACGTGAACACTAAGGAGACCGAACTCGATGACAACTCGGCGGTATCGGTTTGAGGATTAAACACAAAAATGGCGGGCAAAATTAATAAACCCGCAAAAAAAGCGACCGACGTGTCGACAATCGCTACCATTTTGGCGCCGCCACTGATGCTTTCTTTACGGCTCACATACGATCCATAAGTGATCAGTATCCCCATCCCTAGCGACAGTGAGAAAAAGGCCTGGCTTAAAGCCAAGTTAACTGTATCCAAAGACAATTTGCCGAAATCGGGAACCAAATAATACTTAACGCCAACAAAGGCATTAGGCAGAGTTAGAACAAACGCTGTTAGCAATAAGAGCATAACAAACAAGGTGGGCATCAATACTTTAGCCAGCCGTTCAATGCCTTTTTGAACGCCTGAATTCAAAATAAAGCCGACGATGAACGTCAAAATAACCAAGTAAATAAAGACACTTGAATCATTGATGAATTCACTAAAGTAAGCCGGATCTGACATCGCCTCAAGATTGCCCGACACCGCACCAACAAAATAGGCCAATAGCCACACGGTGAGCACTTGATAAAATACCGCGATCATAAACGGTGTTATCAACGCTAGCCATCCACCTATGCGCCACAAGGTTTTATTGCCTGAAACCGATGAGTAAGCGCCTAAGGGGTTACGTTGGGTATGACGACCTAACGACATTTCAGCGATCATTACCGGCAAACAAATAAAAACCACAAATGCGGCATAGACCAGCAAGAAAGCCGCACCGCCGCTTTTGGCAGCATTAACCGGAAAACCGACCAAATTTCCGATACCAACCGCGGACCCCGCGGCCGCCAAAATAAAACCCAAACGAGATTGAAACTGCTCGCGCTGACCCGCCATATTACTTTCCTATTTTTAGTAGTGCTTTATTAGTGGTGCTCTAGAGGAAGCGTCTTAGAGACGAGCCTTAAAGCAGTTGCGACCATTAACGGCCTCTTATTTTTTAAGTCTAGCGGCTGAACTCCTTGATCTCAAGGCATCTCACAATCCCTTTGCGTATTGTCGGTAAACTCCCGCCATGAACTCTAGTCTTTATTACGATGGCAGCTGCCCTGTTTGCGCCAAAGAAATCGGTTTTATCGAACGCTGGAAAAATGCGTCGCTCGATCTTATCGAGATCCACAGCATGGGTTTCGCCGACCAGAACTTCTTGAAATCAAAGAGCGAGCTGCTGACGATCCTTCATTACAAGACGAAACAAGGGCAATGGCTGCTGGGTTTGGATGCAACCGTTGCTGCATGGGGCCATACTCCGTTTGGTTTTCTATTTAAACCGCTGCGTTGGCCGATCATTAAGCCAGTGGCCGACAAACTCTATAACAGCTGGGCTCAAAAACGCGCATGTCGCTTAGGCTACGCGGATTAAAACACCTTTTTTTAGTGCGATGTGTAATCGCCTTGGCGCCGCACTTTCAGCAAAAAAACAGCCAATAAGCCCAGCGCAATGACGGCTTGCACTATTGGCTACTCTGGTTGGCTACTCTGCCCAAAAAGACTTTTCAAGGTAACCGCCAGTGGCTTGCAAAGGTGTCTGACTGTCGTCTTTGCTGACCCACACGGCAAGAGAGTACTGCGGAGCCAATACCGAGGGCTTGTCGACAGTTCCCTGCCATTGACCATTTTCTGCAACGTTGAATACCTTATGATTGAGCACAACGAAATCATGCTCGAGCGTTTCACCGCGGTTCTCGCCTCGCTTAACTTGGGTTTTCAGATCGGAACCTAAGACCGCAACATTAAGCCTGGCTGCGCCTTGATCGGCCGGATAATTTGCCGTAAAGCGCCCGTTCTCTGACAAAGTGAAACTGAGTACTTCGGCGGATTTTTGTGGGGTTTGATTTGGTAAGCCCCCACGTCGCCATGATCGCCATTCATAGCCTGCCCAACGCACTCCGGGTGTGTAGACCGTTGGTTCTGAAAACTCGTGCGCATATCGGCGTTGCCGCTGGCTGTATTTGTTGTCGGCGAAGCGGTCAGGCCAACCAATGTAATCCCAATAATCAACATGAAACGCCAGCGGCACGAATTTTGTCCACAGGCCCTCATCTGACTTTAGCGAACTCAACCATCTGTCTGCCGGTGGGCAACTACTGCAGCCCTCAGACGTGTACAGTTCCACTAATGCGGTCGGCTCCTTCGAGCTTGAAAACGTTTGATCTTTGGCCATCAAACCCGCGCTAAAGATCAATAAAACAACAAAAAAGATATTACGCAACATAATTCTGAACCTCTCGACAAATCGCAGACGATATTTCTCTCACGGCGCTCAAGCGAGCACTGTTGTTTCGGGCCAAGGCAACCAATTCACGCTGCGCTTCTGGCTCCGCCAATGGAACAAATCGAATTCCTTCAATTGGCTTTCGAACCGCAATTTCTGGCACCAATGTGACACCAACCCCATTGGCGACCATGTGCAACAAGGTGTCCATGCTGGTGGCTTTAAACCGGGCATCTTCACGAGCGCCGGCTGCAAAACAAACGTCTTTGACTTGATCTCTCAAGCAATGCCCATCTTCGAGCATCAAAACCGCTTGATCTTGCAATATACTGAGTGACGCTGCGCCGTTTTGGTCGCCAACAATATGACTAAATTCGTCTTTATTCGGCACTGCCAAAAACATAGGTTCTCGGAAAAGTTCAAACTCTCTAAGCGGCTGACTGTGCTCGGCTTTTGCGACGATGACCGCATCGAGGTCTCCGCGCGCTAATTTGCTTATCAGCAGATCAGTTTTGTGCTCATACAAGTAGAGCTTTGCATCTGGAAACTGTTTACTAAGCCCCGGAATGACCATGGGCAGTAGGAAGGGCCCAACTGTGGGAATTAGGCCTATGTGAAATTCGCCCGCCATGGGGTCGTCATTCGCACTAACCAGAGTTTTGATATTGTCGGCAGTGGCCAGAAGTTGCCTTGCCTGAGCTACGATTTTTTCGCCAAGCTGGGTAAACAACACCTGGCGCGTTGAACGCTCAATCAACGTGGCGCCCAATTCTTCCTCTAACTTCTTTAGCTGGCCACTTAACGTAGGTTGGCTAACATAGCAACGTTCTGCCGCTTTGCTGAAGTTATTGAGATCGTGCACAGCAACTAGATACTGTAAATCTCTTATATTCATGGCCTATGCTTACCTTCTGATTTTGTGACGAGCCCATGGCTGCTGCCATATCTGCTGCAACCCATGATGCTTAAACAAATATTGCTAAGCTAATGGTTTGAGCAAATTGTCTAAGCCTTCAATCTTGAGCTCTAGGCTTAATTGCATAAGCTTTCCCAACTCACCAGAGGGAAAGCCCTTTTTGTGGAACCACAACAAATAAGGTTCGGGTAAATCAATGAGCCGAGCGCCGGAATATTTGCCAAATGGCATACGCCATTCGACCAATTTCAATAGGTCTTGCTGATTGAAGCCAATAATTGGGTCCACTAAATAAGCCACAAAACTAAAAGTAAGGCTTTTACTTTAGGTTAGCTTAGTCAGCTATTCAACAAAATGCACAGACTCGTATATAAAGAGCCGATTCAAACCGGTTTCATTGCACTTTTTTCTGCACTCTCGCAAATAAACTCCGAGCTACTTCTTGATTTGCTGATACGCCGCTAAGGCTCCCTCGCGTCCTTGCTTGTGATCAACTATCGGATAGGGATAAGTAGAACCCAATTTGATTTGGGCTTGGTCTAATTCATTCGCTCCCGCTTCCCATGGCTTGTTGATGTATTTTGCGCTGAGTTTTCCTAACTCAGGTACCCAACGTTTGATGTACTCGCCCTGTTTATCAAACTTCTCGCCTTGAAGGATTGGATTGAAAATCCGAAAATATGGCGCAGCATCTGCGCCACAGCCCGCCGCCCACTGCCAACTGGCCGTGTTATTGCCAATATCGGCATCTAACAAAGTATCCCAAAACCAGTCCATGCCAACTTGCCAATGGGTCAAACAGTGTTTAGTCAAAAATGAGGCGACAATCATTCGTACCCGATTGTGCATATAACCGGTTTGCCAGAGCTCTCTCATGCCGGCGTCTACGATCGGATAACCCGTTTGACCGCGTTGCCACGCCGAAACCAGTTTCGGTTGGTCTTGCCAGGGGAACTCGCTAAATCGAGCATTAAAGGGATCGCGCACTAAATGAGGAAAATGCACCAATAGGTAACGAGCAAATTCTCGCCAACCGATTTCCGACAAAAATTTACGCCCATGCTCTGCATCGACCCAACCGCCATTGATACCCTCTTGCGTTGCATGCCAAATTTGGCGAGGCCCAATCTCGCCAAACGCTAAGTGCGGAGAGAGTTTAGACGTATTGTCTTGCGCCGGAAAATCCCGCCCCCCATTATAGGCATTGACTTTAGCCGCTAAGAACGAGCGCAGCCCTTTATGGGCGCCCTCTTCGCCGGGCGACCAATGATCTGGGAAATGATTAGCCCAATTTGGTTTGGTTGGCAGCAAACCCCAGTCATCCAATTCATCGCCCCGCACGGAGTGTGAAAAGCCCTCGAGTTCGGGCGTTTGTAAACACTCATCTATGCGCATGGTTTGCACACAATGTCGCCAAAATGGGGTAAAGACCTTGAATGGCCCACCTTGCTTATTAAACACCTTGCCAGGTTCAATCAACAATTGAGCATTGAAGGATCGGTTTGGCATCTCGTCATTATTGAGTTGCTCTTTTAGTTCTCGCCCAATTTCCATACCGCTTGGGGAGTACACTCGATTCCAAACAACCTGATCGACGTCTAGCTTTCTCGCAAGCTTTGGGATGACGTGGCTAACTCGGCCCGTTTTTAGGATGAGATCAACGCCATCTGATTCAAGCGACTGAGCAAGCGAACTCAGACTATGATGTAACCACCATCGACTCGCCTCACCAAGGCCTTCAGGTAAAACGTAGACCGCCTGCAATGAGCCATTTGCTGCCGCGAAATGCAATGCAGCATTATCTTCTATGCGCAAATCTTCGCGCAGCCACACTAGAGTTTTCATCCGCGTATCTTAGTTACCCGAAGGTGAACTCACCATGATTTAGAGACGGCCCAAGCGTTTGAGCCTGAGATATTCATTGACCAGTTGGATGTGCAAGTTTTTATTATTGGCATCCACCACAGACACTCCCTTGGCTTTCAATAGCGCAAAAAGTCGCGCTCGCTCGCGCTCAAAATGTTTAACGCCAGCATAAAGTAATACATCCTCGGTGCTTTGAGTGGGACGCTCGCTTGTTGAACTTTGATCATCACCATCGCGGCGATGGCGTTTTGGCTCGTCGATGTTTTGACCACCGATGCCGATCGGCGCAGCTTGTAATAATTGCTCTTGCAACCCAACCACCATGACCAAATGATGCTGGCTCAGCATTTCAACCGCTTGCATTAGATCTGGCTGGTCTTCGTCTCGCAAATTGGTTAATAAAATAACCAAGGAGCGTTTACGCTGGCGGCTTAATAACTGCTCAGCCGCCTCAATGTAATCACTACTTTGTGTCGAGGTATGCAAATCGTACAAATGATTTAACAATAGGTTAACACTGGTCTTCCCTTTTACCGGAGGTAGCCAACTCGGCTCGCCAGAGAAAGCCATCACGCCCACCGCATCGCCTTTATCCAGCGCGATGTAGCTGCTCATCAATAACGCATTGAGGGCATAATCAAAGTAACTTAGCTTGTTCTCCAGAGCGCGCATTCGGCGACTGCAATCGAGCAAAAAAACCACATTCTGATCTTTTTCTTCTTGGTATTCTCGAGAGATTGGTGTCGCTAAGCGGGCTGTTGCTTTCCAGTCAATTTGTTTTAAGGTATCACCTTCTCTGAATTCTCTTAATTGATGGAACTCCATGCCGTCGCCTTTGCGTTTGGCGATATGAGCGCCCATATTGCGCATGGCCTGCTCAACACCAAAGACCACTGAATTAGATACCGCACTGAAATCTGGATAAACTTTGACTTCATCGGGATCACCTAGGCGGTAACGAAACTCCCATAGGCGCCAACTCGACTCTACCAAAATATAGGCTGGTGCGAATTTAGACAAGCCTCGCCTTTTCGGTACCACACTGTATTCATAAACGCCTTTATGGTCAGCTTTGATCGTTTGGCTTAAAGGAAAATCACTGCTTTGAAAATACTCCGGAACCGCATCACTTAAGGTAACAAGCAAGGGCTTATTGCTGAGATTGGTCAGCTCAAATTGAATTGACTGACTGCGATTCAAAGCAAATGAATTGGGCACAATGCGATGACTAGCAAACCGCCCTGTCGATGGGCGCCTGACTGCGTCAATGATCGCCATGATACTTAAGGCCAAACAAGCAAAACCAAACGCGCTGCTAAGGCTTTGTGTATGCTCGAATGTAGGCACAAAAATACGGCCCAAGGCAATCAACGCAGCGACTACTATTAAAGCAACCACAGTGCGAAGAAAAGTGGCCGTGGGTCGCATGGCCAGCGCAGCAACAAATGCCGAAATTTTAGCCTTCAAAGTCAACTTTCTTCCTGTGTAACCCAGTGCATTTTAATGGCGTGGCGCCTGGATTTCGGCCAATAATTGTTTGAGTATTTGCGCGGCCGTCAAACCCTCAATTTCAACATCCGGCGTGAGGGCAATTCGATGTTGAAGCACGGCTACGGCCATCGACTTCACATCGTCGGGCAATACGTAGTCACGGCCGGACAAAAAGGCATTTGCTTTCGCTATACGAACCAAGGCGATACAGGCGCGCGACCCCGCGCCCCGGTAAATCGACGGATGCTGGCGTGTGGCGCGAACAACGCGCACGGCGTAATCAATTATTTGTTCGTCAATCGCAATATCCGCCACCTTTTGTTGCACCTCGAGCAGATCTTGCGCACTTAACTCGGGTTTGATTGATTCGATGGCATTGGTATCGCCAACCTGCCCTTGCGTGACCAATTGTGTGAGCTTAATCTCGTTTTCAAGGTCTGGAAAATTAATCACCACCTTGATTAGAAAACGGTCTAACTCGGCTTCAGGTAGAGGGTAAGTGCCTTCTTGCTCGAGAGGATTTTGAGTAGCGAGCACCATAAACGGCAGGGGAACTGGGCGCGATTGGCCTTCGGTTGTCACTTGCTTTTCCTGCATAACCTCGAGTAAAGCGGCTTGCGACTTTGCTGGAGCACGATTTATCTCGTCCGCTAGAAGTAAATTAGTAAACACCGGCCCTTGCTTCATTTCAAAGGACTGATTCTGCATATCAAATACGACGTGTCCGGTCACGTCAGAGGGCATTAAGTCGGGCGTGAATTGAATGCGTTTGAAATCGCCGGCAAAGCTTTTTGCCAACGCCCTAACTAACAGGGTTTTACCTAAGCCTGGCACACCTTCAAGCAACACATGACCATTACTCAGCAAGGCCAATAAGACCTGCTTGACTACCGCTTCTTGGCCAATCAAGGCTGCGTTAACCTGAGCCAATAAGCGTGTCAATTTAGTAACCTCAACCGGTGTTTGAGTAGCTTGAGAATCGAGATCGGTTTGAGCCGTATTGTTTTCGTCTGTCATAACTTGTTCCTTATCATTTGGCCAACTTTGATTGCCTGAACAAAGTCGGATTCGTTGTCTATCGATTCGAGAGACTGCAACCAGCTCTCGATCAAATCTAATTTTAAGTTTAATTGAGTTGCAATGAGCTGCGCTTGTTCGCTCTTACTAAACGAGTTAAACCCCGGCTGAGAACGGCGCATTTGGGCGTCTATGTCGTCTTTAAGGCTCTTAAGGATAACTTGATGATGCCCGTTTTGAAGCAGGAAGCGAGTACTGGCACGCAAATGCTCACTAAAGTCTCGCGCATGGCCAAACTCGGCCTTTTCGGTCGGCTGAACCCTCATAGCTATTCGCCAAAGCCATAAAAATAACAGCATCAAAACGGCGTAATACACCTCTGGCAAATATTGATCAATTAGCTGCATCACTCCCGGCGACTGCACGTCGTAGAAAAAATGCACTCGCGAGCCGTCGGGTACAAAATAGCTAAGCAGCCGGGCATGATCGGCTAGGCCAATATAGTCGTTTTGCCATAGCCGCAACGTTGAAAAAACAGTGAACACGCCCTCGCCATCGTCAATCTGAATCAACCGAGGGCCAAAGTCGTCGCTGATCCAGCCAGCGACATTCCCGGGATAGTCTTCAACATCGTTGTCATCGTAGCTGTTTACCGCAGGATGATTTAGAACTAAGTTGTCGAGTGATGCCAAATAGTAAGCGCCTTCATCGTCGCGCAATTTGGCTTTGTAATAGTCAAACACATACTCCAAGCCCAAGAAGTCGAATAACGCTCGGGTTCGCTTGTCTTTAGCAATACGGGTTTTTTCCTGCCCGGACTTGCTTTTCTCTGGCTCGCTGTTCTCTGGCTCGCTGTTCTCTGGTTTGCTTTTGGAGCTGCGGTCTGCGTCACTGTCAGCGCCAATCTGATCAGCATCATCAGGCTCGCATTTGCCCTGCGTATCTAAGTCTGGGGAAGAGTCGGTTGTTTCCTGACAATCGAGTGACTTACTCGAATCCTCTAAGCTTTGGTTTAGCTCTTTAACTTTATCTTGTTTTGCCGTCTTTACGGCATCTTGGTTATCTGGAGCGTCTTCGCTCGGCTCGATTTTATAGTGTTTCATAATCGAGGCATAACCTTCTACTGGCGACCCGGCCCCGACGATTAGAAAGCCTCCCTGCTTTACCCAATCTACCGCAATATCTACTTGGCTTTGGCTTAAAATCAATAGGTCAGCATGCGACAAAAACACGGTGTCGTCCACAGGAATTCGCCTAAAATCAAGTCGATCTTCACTGCCAACAATATCAACGTTGCGCTGCTCTAGATACCGCTGCGCGGCCAAATACGGGTTTAACTGCGCCTCTTGACTGGCATCAATAAAACGTCGCGATTCGTAGCGCTCTAATGACGAGTACAAATAGACCGCCAGTGCGGTAATCACAAGCAAGCCAATCCCCCACCAAGCTCTATTCGTCATACAAAGACCTCGCGATATGCTCGGCAAAGTTGCTCGAAATGGCGCTCTTGGGGCGGCTGGTGGGCGTAGGCAAGCAGTTGCCAAACTTGAATCAAGTCTGCCATGTAATCGCCGATGTTAGTCGGCGACGCGGCTTGAATCTTTTGTAAACATTCGGTCTCGGTGTCACCATCAAACAAGTGGCACGGGTAACTTTCTAACACGCTGATCAAGCCACCTCGCAACAACAATGAAAGAGCTTGGCGCGGCTCTCCTTGATCCCAAAGTGCACGAGCTGCAAGACTAATGTCCTCAGGCAATGGCGTCTCTTTAAGTTCCACACCAAACAAATTGCTGGGCAGGCTTCGCGTCTCACGCGCGGGCAATTTACCTAACCAACGCGGTAATTCAGACCGCATTTTTAGCCCTAACCAAACCGCAAGGGCGATGCCTATGGCCCACAAGAGTAATTCGATCAATAAGGCGATCACTTCAATCGTTTCGACGCTTAAGTCGAAAAAATTACTTAACCAGCTCAACTCATCCGACTCATCATCGGGCTCTTGCTTCTTGGTTTTGAACCGCCAAGCTTGTTCAACAATTTCTTTACCGAAGTCTTCGTGCGCTAGTATCTCGGATATCTGCTGATGATAGGCTTGGCTGACTTTCGATCTTGGTAAAGCCTCGCCCTCCTCAAGCTGAAAGTTACCTTGATGCTTTTCATCAATGCTTTGCTCTTGTGCCTCAGCTTGGGCGCAGACACAAAACAGAATTAGGCCGATCGCAGGGCCCAACCTAAGTATGTTATCGCGAATACTTATCATGCCTTTAACTTCTTTGGCTTGGGGCGCGTAACGAGTTTGCGAGCTTCGCTGTCTTGCAGCCATTCGCGAAAACAGATTTCGATGTCCCATCCCTCGAGTTCAATACGCCTACTGATGTAAAGCATAAAACCGCTAGCGACATAAAACGGCGCCATTGCGATTATCACGCTCGCTCCCATTAAGTTTGCCAAGAGATCGCTCCAGACATCAGACGCGTAGCTTGATGTGAAGCCATCGAAAACCGACGATACCCACTCGGGCGCAAACAAGGCGACCAGACTGTACAAAGAAAATACAAAGAAGTATTCAAAGTGAAAAAGCACAAACGTAAGCCACATGGCTGAATTTGAATAAGTTGCGCCGAGTATTTGAGCGCGCTGACTATAAGTGGCGCCAGTCGCGCCTTCTAAAACGGAAATTGGCGCAAACATCGAGCGACTTGGGCTCAATCGGCGGTACGTTAAGGCGGGCAACAATCCTTGAGACCACCATTGCTTATAATTGCTCAGACTGTGTGCAAAACCACTTTGTTGCTGGAAAAGCTCTCGGCTAAAAATAAATAACAAAGGCCGCTCGAATAGTGGCTTTAACCACCAAAACACAAACATTGATAGCCAACGCCATTCTTCATCCAAGGCAAAAAAAAGAAGACCAAAGAGAGGTAAAACCAAGACTGCATATACCGCTACACAGCGTAGCCAAAATGGTTTGGCCAGTTTAAAGCCCAAGTCAATGGCTGCCCAAGGGTTGCGAACCCGGGTTTGGATAACGAGCTTATCGAGTTCCATAAAGGCTTTGGTAAGCGGCCACGCGCGTGCGAGCGAAGAAAAAACAGTAGTAGAAAACAAATACCCAGAGGAAAGCGCCAACGGCGTATTTGACGGCATTGGGCGTCAATGAAGACGACGACCAAAAAGCCTCAATAAACGCTGCGATCATCAACATCACAAAGACACCGTACATGACTTTAATCGCATCGCCCGCGGCTTTTCTGAGCGCCGTTTTTCTATCGAGCTTACCGGGCGCGATCAAGGCGTAACCAAGCATCAAACCTGCGGCACCACTAAAAACAATGGCCGTCAACTCAAATGACCCATGGCCAATTACAAAAGGATAAAAGGTTTCACCATAGCCCAGATTGCTCAGATGACCAGAGACACCACCGATCACAAGACCGTTGTACGCCAACACAAACAAACTGCCAAGCCCGGCAAAAATACCGGTGGCAAAACAACGAAACGCAATGCCAATATTGTTGGAAATATAGTGGCCAAACATCATGATGTCGCTAGCAGATTGACGCTCGCGTCCAAATTTATCTAGGCCAGGTTCATACATAGTTTCCATCATGCGCACCGACCTGGAATCCATGATCGAGTAAAGCAATTGGTCATTGACCCAACATCCGAGCATGTATACAACGTAAGGCAGTACAAACACCGCCGCTGCAACCCAAAGAAAACGCGAATTGCTGCGCAGCACTGCGGGGAATCCGTAAGCAAAAAATTGCAGCATGTTTTGACGGTCAATACTCTTGTTGCCGTACATGGCTTGATAACCACGTTTAACCAGATCGTTTAAATGACTGACCAGCGAGATCGCGTATCCTCGGCTTTTGGCGATTGCCAAATGTTGGCACAAGCGTCGATAACGCTTTGGAAAATCGCCGGGAAAGCTCGCCTTTGGTCCAATATCTTGACTCAGAAAATCGTCCATCTCTCGCCAAAAATCTTGATTGCGAGATTCGAATTCTAATTGCTTCATTTGCCACCGCCTGAGTCTAGCGAAGCGGCACTTTCTTTCTCTAAGCTGCGATCCAAGCTGCCATCATCGGCTGGTGCTTCGCTAGTTGCCCCCATCAGCCATTTCCCAACGCCTTTGATATACGCAACCGGATCGACCGTATTGCTAGGCAAGATTGGCCGAATAATCTCAGCAAGTTCTTCTAAACGAGCCGCCGAGATATTGCCTCGGTTAAGCGTGAAGTTAATACAGGCCGCTTGTTGTTCATCACTTAAGGTTTGACTAGGCGCGATTGCCGTTATCTTAGAAAGCGCATGATTAGTATTCCCTGAAGGCTCTGCGTAAATCACAACGGTTCCTGCGGCGAAATCCCCTAAGCGCTGAAAGCGGTTGCTGACCATCATCGATAGCGCGCCGAATCCATAGAAAAGCGGTAAAAAATCCGCAGCCCGCAATAAATTACGTGTTAGGGCAGCAGCAAAGGTGAGCCGAGTAAAGTCATCATTTACGACTTTGATACCCATTGATTTCTTGCCGATGGTTTGGCCATCTCGGAAGTACTCAAACAACACCGGGTACCACCATTCAAGTGCGAACCAGATGATCAGCAATAGCCCATACCCCACAACACCGAAGAAAGAGAGCGCGATGGCCAACGCAAAATACAGGCCAATTCGAATTAAGAAATCAATTAGGTACGCCAGCGCGCGCGGCGTCAAACCAACCACTTCAGCACTTAGGTCAACGCCTTCAGGGGTTTCTATTTGCGAGATTGTATCGAGTTTCATCCAAGAATTTAGTTATCCGCGTTCGGCTGCATTACACCGAGCCCGTGATTTAAACGAATCACTTTTATTTATATGCCAAACAATGAAGCTTGAGTATCGAGCCAAAGCATGCGGATATTGCTTCCCAAAAAAGCAATGCTAAACTAGCGAGGCGGGTTTGCAAAGTTTTTCGCAAACTTAATAAATAGACTGTGATTATTTTTCAAAATAAAAAGGCTAGGTGCCGCGCTACGACTAAAACTGAGTCCCTAAATCTAGCCCAGGAATATCTCGCGCAAAAACGTCTAACGCAGAAGCTTAAGCTCGGTGCAAATGAGAAACCGACACCAAATCAATAACAACATGAAATGGAAAAAGGGAACACAATGACAACAAATCCTTATCAGGCTCCAAGTGCCGACATCAACAATCAAAAAACCGACGAAACCTATTCGCCTAAGATTTTCTCTGTCTCCGGGCGCATCGGTCGGCTCAGATACCTTGCCTACAGCTTAATCGCGCTGATTTTTTATGTGCCGGCCATAATAGCTTTGTCTCTGGGCGGTCTAAATATGGAAACTGGCGATATGACGATGCTTGGCGGTATTGGCTTTGGTATTAGCGCCGTGCTCGCAGTGGTGTGGATGTTTGTAATTTTTAAACGACGTTTCAATGACATCAACCTGACTGGCTGGCTGTCACTGCTGGTGTTAGTGCCTTTAATCGGAGGGATAGTCACCATAGTGCTAATGTTTACTCCGGGAACAAAAACCGCAAATAAGTACGGGCCCATACCTGAGCAAAATTCGATCGGGGTCAAGGTCGCTGCGGGCGCTCTCATTTTACTGATGGTTGGGTCTATCGTTGCGGCAGTTATGCTTCCGTTTTTAATACAATAGGCTTACCTGAAGTAATGCACCTCTGGGAACGGCTCGTAAAAGTGATGTAAGAGCCGTTTCCATTGTTGATAGGCCGTAGATTGGCGAAACCCTTGCTGATGGTGCTCAATGCTTTGCCACTCAACTAACAAAAGATATTTGGATGACGTTTCAACTGCTTGTTTTAGCCTGTGACTAATATAGCCATCCGCGGCTTGAATAATTTTCTCGGCTTCTGCAAAAGCCTCTTCGAAGTCAGGCTCTTTGCCAGCAATTACGTCCAGCACAGCCAACTCCAAAACGCCTGTTTGGCTCTCTAAACGCTTAAAGCGCGGCACAAATTGGCCGTCACTCTCAATCGATTCACTAAACATCACAAGCGGGCGCGCCCACAGCCCTTTGGCCCCGTAGAGAGCCCGATAGATCACAAGCTCTTCTTCGGTTTCTGAGTGTTTGGCGATCTCAAGCACTTGATATAGTGGGCCTTTGTAATGTTGATATAGCCCTTTACTGACTAACGCTGGCTCATTTTGATCGCTCATATCTACCGCACCTTGATACAGTCACTGATTAAACTACGGCTTGATCGCCCTTGGTTGAGAGCCATTTTTTACGAGCCGGCACCTGTTTTTTGGCAAGTAACATGTCCATCGTTTTGGCCGTGCCATCGCCCATCTCGATGGTCATTTGGACCAGCCGCCGAGTGGCTTCTTGCATCGTGGTTTCGCGTAACTGAGAGGGGTTCATTTCACCAAGGCCTTTAAAGCGCTGCACATTTATTTTGGCGTTAGCTCGCTCAGACTTTATTTGCTCAATAATGGCATCATGTTCCGCATCGTCGAGCGCATAGTGAACTTCTTTGGCAACGTCGATCCGATACAAAGGAGGCATCGCCACGTAAAGATGCCCTGCTTCCACCAAGGAGCGAAAGTGTCTGACAAAAAGCGCACACAGGAGCGTTGCGATGTGCAGACCATCCGAGTCTGCGTCGGCGAGTATGCAAATTTTACCGTAGCGTAAACCGCCCAAATCGTCGACACCGGGATCAACCCCCAAGGCTACTGAGATGTCGTGAACTTCTTGCGAACCCAACACTTGTGCTGAGTCGACTTCCCAGGTGTTTAATATCTTACCGCGCAAAGGCATGATCGCTTGCGTCTCGCGATCGCGTGCTTGTTTCGCCGACCCGCCTGCCGAATCCCCTTCTACTAAGAACAACTCGGTCACGTCGATATCTTCACTACTGCAATCAGCGAGCTTACCGGGCAAAGCTGGCCCGGCTGTCACTTTTTTACGCGTTATTTTTTTCGCACTGCGCAGGCGGCTTTGGGCATTCTCGATCGCCATCATGGCGATGCGCTCGCCTTCTTCTAAGTTTTGATTTAGCCATAACGCAAAGGCATCTTTTACCTTGGTTGAGATAAACAAAGAAATATCGCGAGAAGAGAGCTTTTCTTTGGTTTGGCCAGAAAATTGCGGGTCTTGCATACGAACCGACATTACATATTGGCACTGTGCCCAAACGTCGTCAGGCGACAACTTAACCCCTTTAGGCAGTAAGCTGCGAAAATCGCAAAACTCACGCACCGCTTCTGTTAAACCAATACGCAAGCCGTTAACATGCGTGCCACCTTGAGCCGTAGGAATTAAATTAACATAGCTCTCGGTAATAATGTCGCCAGCCTCTTTGCTCCATGCGACGATCCATTCAACTTGCTGTGCGTCGCCTTGCTCGACGCCTTGAAAGCCTTGTTCAGGCAAACGCTCAGTATCACCAAGCGCCCCCAATAGATAGTCTTTAAGCCCGTCTTCGTAATACCAGCTTTGATTATGGGCGGGCTTGGCTTCGTCTTCTAAATGTATCGTCAATCCGGGGGATAACACTGCTTTGGCGCGCAGAAGCCTGGCTAATCGATTGACGTTCACGCGTGGCGAGTCAAAGAACGTCTCATCTGGCCAGAAACGAATCGTGGTGCCGGTATTGCGTTGGCCAACATTGCCAATTTCTTCTAAGTCGTTGGTTTTTATACCATTGGCAAACGACATATTGTATTCGCCGCCGCCGCGCTTGACCCATACTTCAACATGCTTTGACAAGGCATTAACGACTGATATACCCACACCGTGTAGGCCGCCAGAAAATTCGTAGTTTTTGTTAGAGAATTTACCGCCTGCGTGCAGTCGGGTCATAATGACTTCCACGCCTGGAACGCCCTCTTCAGGATGAATATCGATTGGCATACCTCGCCCATCGTCCTTAACTTCGACAGACCCATCTTTATACAGCGTGACGTCTATGCGTTTGCAGTAACCTGCGATGGCTTCGTCGACACTATTATCGACAACTTCTTGAACCAAATGATTTGGCCGTTCGGTTGTGGTGTACATTCCGGGGCGCTTACGCACCGGCTCCAAGCCCGTTAATACCTCAATCGCCGAAGCATCGTAATCAGTTGCCATATGCTGGTTATTCGTACAGAAAATAAGTCTTTTGAGATGCCCGTTAGTGTAACGGATTCGGCTTATTGAGGTGAACAAAAACATCGGCCCTTAGACCTGCAAATGCTAGAATTAAGGTCTTACTTTATCTCGAGAAAAATTATGAGTGATCAAGAGCTTGAAACCGTAAACTTTGAAACTGCCTACGCTGAATTAGAGGGTATTGTTGAGCGCATGGAGCGTGGAGAACAAGAGCTTGAAAAGTCTCTAAATGATTTTGAGCGCGGCGTTGCACTCATGAAGCATTGTCATTCTGTTTTAAAAGACGCCGAACAAAAGGTAGAGATACTGGTAAAAGAAAACGATGGTCTTTTCAACACCGAGCCCTTCGACGAGAAAAGCTAATCTAAAACCATGTTGAACCAAGCGATGCGCGATCTACAATTGCGCAACCAACTTCAACTCGAAGCGGCTTTAGATCGTCGAGACATCCCTGCGGCTTTAGACGAGGCGATGCGCTACGCTCTACTGAACGGTGGCAAGCGACTTCGAGCGCTCTTGGTCTACGCAGCAGGAGAAATGGTTGATGCCAATACAGATTGCCTGGACGCCGTAGCCGCGGCCGTCGAAGCAATTCATTGTTATTCTTTGATACACGATGACTTACCGGCCATGGACGACGATGACCTGCGCAGAGGCCAAGCGACGGTGCACATCAAATACGATGAGGCGACCGCCATTTTGGTTGGCGATGCGCTAAATACGCTGGCGTTTGAGATCATTTGCAGCGCCGAGTCCACTTTATCGGACAGGCAAGCGCGTTTAATCAGTCTTGAGCTTGCCAGCAGCGCTGGAGCAGTCGGCATGGTTGGTGGTCAGATGCTCGACATTGGTGCAACACAAAAGCAACTCGAACGAGGCGAGCTAGAAAACATACATCAACGAAAAACCGGGGCGCTAATTAAAGCATCGGTGCTCTGCGGTGCGCATTGCGCTGAGACGCTTACGGCCGAGAAAAATCAATCTCTCATAAATTTTGCCGACAATCTCGGCCTGGCTTTTCAAGTTGTCGATGACATTTTAGACATAGAATCTTCAACACATCAGCTGGGTAAGCCTAGCGGTTCAGACCAAGCGCTGGGTAAATCGACCTATCCCGCATTGATTGGCTTGGATGAATCAAAAAGGCTGGCTGAAAATCTATACAAAGCAGCCATAGCAAGCCTGGACACAATCGGCGATAATACCGAAGCACTGCGGCATTTGGCGAAGCTTATTCTTCGTCGCGATCACTAAGCTTAGATCGACTGTAAGACGTCGCTATTAAAACAGAACAAATACCGTATTGAGCGCAAATTAAAGAAGTGAGCATTAACCACGAACTCTATCCATTGCTGATGAACATTAACGGGGGCGACGATTTACGCGCGCTGGGCCGTGATGATTTACAGCAAGTCTGCGACGAAACTCGGCAATTCTTAATTGATACCGTGGCGAAAATCGGTGGGCACCTGGCTGCTGGCCTCGGCACCGTTGAATTGACCGTAGCTCTGCACTATGTATTCAACACACCAGACGACAGACTGGTTTGGGATATTGGCCACCAAGCGTACCCCCACAAAATATTGACAGGAAGACGCGACCAGCTCAGTTCAATTCGACAACGCGGGGGATTGTCTGGGTTTTTAAAGCGCAGTGAAAGTAATTACGATACATTTGGTGCAGGCCACTCGTCCACATCGATTAGTGCCGCGCTCGGTATGGCGGTCGCCGCGTCTCAACAAAACATAGACAGAGAAGTTGTCGCCATTATTGGCGATGGCGCGATCACTGCAGGGATGGCTTTTGAGGCCTTAAATAACGCAGGCGATTTAGACGCCGACGTCTTGGTAATCCTAAACGATAATGACATGTCGATCTCGCCCAACGTGGGCGCGTTCAAGAATTATCTAACCAAGTTGATGACCGGGCCCACCGTTAGCGGTGTACGCCGTGGAACAAAAAAAGCCCTCGATGCGTTACCCGAAGTTCGTGACTACGCACGGCGCTGGGAAGAACACCTCAAAGGCATGATTTTACCGAGCACGTTTTTTGAAGAAATGGGCTTTTATTATGCCGGCCCCATCGATGGCCACGACATCGACACGCTGGTTACGACACTAAATAATCTAAAAGAAATCGAAGGCCCGCGCTTTTTGCATATCGTCACCAAAAAAGGCAAAGGCTTTCAAGCCGCTGAAGATCAGCCGGTGAAATACCATGGTGTGTCACCTTTCAATCCGTCGACCGGTGAGTTTGGCAAAAAAGCGAAGATTCGTACCTTTACGCATGTATTCAGCGACTGGCTTTGCGATATGGCAGCCAAAGATGAGCGCTTGATCGGCATTACCCCGGCGATGCGTGAAGGGTCGGGGCTGCTGCGATTCTCAGAAGAATTTCCACAGCGCTATTTTGATGTAGCCATTGCAGAGCAACACGCACTCACCTTTGCAGCGGGCATGGCTTGTGATGGGCAAAAGCCAGTAGTCGCCATTTATTCGACTTTCTTACAACGCGCTTACGACCAATTGATACATGATGTCAGCGTACAAGATTTAGATGTGATGCTGGCCATTGATCGCGCTGGCCAAGTAGGTGCCGACGGCGCAACTCATGCCGGCGTTTTTGATTTAAGTTACCTTCGATGCGTGCCGCACTGTGTGATTTACACACCTTCAGACGAAGCTGAATGCAGAGACATGCTGTACTCTGCGTATCAACACAAAGGCCTTACCGCGGTGCGCTATCCAAGAGGTTCTGGCACTGGCGCGATTGAGCGCGAGCAAATGCAAACTATCGAACTGGGGAAAGGTGAAATTCGTCGCCAAGGCCATAAAGTCGCTATTTTGTCTTTTGGCACCTTGTTGCCTGGCGCATTAGAGGCCGCCGAGCGTCTGGATGCAACGGTGGCGAATATGCGTTTTGCCAAACCACTCGATGGCCAACTCATCGCGTCGCTGGCCGCAAACCATGATTTATTGGTAACGCTAGAAGACAATGTTATCGCTGGCGGCGCCGGTTCTGGTGTGAATGAGTATCTGGCGGCGAGCGAAATATTAATCCCCACCTTGAATTTGGGTCTTCCAGACCGATATATCGATCACGGTTCCCAAGCCGAACAACACGCTGAGTGTGGTCTTGATGCCGATGGCATTGAGGCCAGCATTAAATCGTCTCGATACTATGTTGACGTTGCAACGCCAGCGCCTAAAACTAATCTAGCTTAAGGTCGACCAAGCGCGCCCGACCAAGCACTTACTCGCGATCAAATAAGATGGAAGACGTTCAAAGCAGTCACGACAGTCGACAAATACCCATTAATCGAGTGGGCATCAAAGACATTCAGCATCCGGTGACGGTATTGGATCGCGATGGGCATCGATCGGCGAGCATTGCCACCTTATCAATGTCGGTTAACCTGCCGCACGATCAAAAAGGCACACACATGTCTCGATTCGTGCAAATGCTCAATGAGTCTGAAACTCAATTGTCGGCCAAACATTTCCATAAAATGCTGCAAGACATGGTAGACCGTTTGGAAGCGCAAGCGGGATACATCGAGATGCAGTTTCCGTTTTTTGTGGAAAAGACAGCGCCTGTATCGGGCGTCAAAAGCCTAATGGACTATCAAGTAAACCTGATAGGCCAGATTGAAGAAGGCCATGTTTTATCGACGCTTGAAGTCACCGTACCGGTTAAAAGCCTCTGCCCCTGCTCAAAGAAAATTTCTGATTATGGCGCGCATAATCAACGTTCGCATATCACGGTTGGCGTTAATTGCTCGGCTAAACTCTGGTTAGGCGAGCTAATCAAAATGGTCGAGTCGCAAGCCAGTGCTGAACTGTTCGCGATTCTTAAACGCCCGGACGAAAAATACATTACCGAGCGTGCCTACGATAATCCAAAGTTTGTTGAGGATGTCGTTCGCGATGTTGCCAATACCTTCGATCAAAGCGACAAGATCACTCGCTACTATGTTCACGCGGAAAATTTTGAATCTATCCATAACCATAGCGCTTTCGCAATTATCGAACATGATAAAACCCTTTAGCGAGCAGCTTGACCAGAAATAATGCTTTCGGAAAGACCGAAAGTCGGCAAATTCATCCATTTGGATGAGGCGCGATATTTTCCAACTATCTATACTTCAGTTTCCTAGCCAGGAACGCGAAAGCAAACGCCGTTAAGGCTGGCCACCGAGATGAATTTTTAATTCGTTTTTGGGCAGGATGCTTATTCGCAAGCTGGAGTTGTAGGGAGCGCAAACTTTTACCAGCATTTAAGCCGCGTGCGAGTCGAGTCCACGCGGCTTATTTTTTTGCCAGGATTGTTTTAGCGCCTTGTTTTATTGACAGCTTTAACGATCAAGACAGCTTTCTCAACGCAGAGTTGTAAACACGCGGTTAAAAACACAAATCTCAACGCTTAGTTAAGGTTAACTTATTGCCTTTTTTGTTTAGCTCGAGCCCACCTAGAAAGCTCATGCCCAACAACGGTACTTCAGGAAACCCGCCTTCAATTACGCCGCCCTGTATGTTTCGGAGCCGAATCCCGCCGACCGACACCGAATTTAAACTCACGCTGTACATGGGCGCGCGCCCAGACGCGGTTGTCGCGAAGGTGCGCTGGCCAGATTTGTAATCGATTCCCAGACGATCTGCCGCCCGGCTACTAAACACGACGATATTTGCGCCAGTATCGACCAAAAAATTCGTACGCTCACCATCGATGTATCCGTCAGTGCGATAAAACCCCCGGCTGTCTTCGTACAAAACTAGAGATTGTTCGCCAGTAGTGGCGGGTTCGGCACCAAGACTCTGGGAAAGCGTCGCCGTGCCATTGAGCTTAAGTGTTTTTCGCTGGCCGTTAACTTCAATCACGGCTTCGCTGGTGTTTGAGCTAATCAAACTGACGCCTAAATGCGTCTGCCCCGCCCGCACTATTTTTGCCTTGGTGCCATCAACAGACAACATCGCTCGTTCATTAAACAACGCTATCGCGGTTACCGATTTCGCAGCGGCGGTGCTGCACAACATCAGCATTAAAGGCGCGAGTATTAGTCTAATCAAATGCATACCGGACTGCTTGCTCCAAGGTGGTCACTGGCACAATATCAAGCTTGGATGACTTTACGCCTGACACATTGCCCTTTGGCATTATAAGCCGCGTAAACCCAAGTTTCTCGACTTCTCTTACCCTATCAAGACCGCGTTGCACTGGTCTTATCTCACCGGTTAATCCAATTTCTCCAAAAACCGCTAAATTCGGATCTAAGGCGGCACCTCTGAAACTCGATAACACCGCCAATAAAATAGCCAAATCAGCAGCGGGTTCAAGGATTTTTACGCCTCCGATTACGTTAACGAAAACGTCTTGATCGTAAAGTGAGAAGCCAGCGTGCTGATTAACGACGGCCAATAACATGGCCAAACGCTGATTATCCAAACCGACAGTAACTCGCCGAGGGTTGGCTAAAGAACTTTGATCTACCAACGCCTGCACCTCAACCAATAGAGGCCTTGTGCCCTCTTGCGAAACAAGCACGACACTGCCGGTGGCATTTTCTTGGGCGCGGTTAATAAACATCGCCGACGGATTACTGACTTCTTTTAAACCGGAATCGGTCATTGCGAAGACGCCTATTTCGTTCACCGCGCCAAAGCGATTTTTAATCGCGCGCACTAAGCGGAACGAGGAATTTTGCTCTCCTTCAAAATACAGCACCGTGTCCACCATATGCTCTAAAACACGGGGGCCAGCCAAAGCGCCTTCTTTGGTAACGTGGCCGACCAAGATAATAATAGTTTTAGTTTGTTTACCAAAGCGCACCAACCGGCTTGCCGTTTCGCGCACTTGGGCAACGCTGCCCGGCGCAGATTGAAGGGTTTCGGTATACAAGGTCTGTATTGAATCGATCACCAACACCGATGGTTTAACTTCAAGCGCCACGGCCAAGATATCTTCGAGTTGATTGTCTGCCAGTAACGCAAGATCGGCGTCTGACACACCGAGCCGGTTAGCGCGTAAGGCAATTTGCTCTGCCGACTCTTCGCCAGTCACATACAAGGTTGAGCTTTTCGCGCTTAACAAAGCCAAGCTTTGTAGAATCAGAGTTGATTTGCCAATTCCTGGATCGCCGCCAAGTAAGACGATTGATCCAGCCACCAGGCCGCCGCCAAGAACACGGTCTAGCTCGGCTAAGCCGCTAGACGCCCTTGGCGTGGCACTTAAGCTCACTTGTTTTAGCTTTTGCACCTTGGCTTTCGGCGCAAAGCCTTCAAATCGTGCCGATTTTTTTGCGCCTAGAGTAGCGGTACCAGCAGACGCATACGAGGCTTCCTCTTGCAGAGTATTCCAGTCACCACAATCCTGACATTGGCCTGTCCACTTTGGGAACTGTGCGCCACAAGCACTGCAAGCGTAAACCGTTTTATTCTTTGCCATTGTCTAATTTATTACTCGTCGCTCGACTCTATTGGTGATGCCGGTCATCAGCTCATAGCTTATTGTATTGGCTGCCAACGCCGTTTCTTCAATGGGGTTGTGTTTGCCCCAGATAATAGCGGTATCCCCAACGGCTGCATTTGAACCTATTGTGTCTACCGTGATCATGTCCATTGAAGGGCGGCCGAGAACGGGGCAAACTTGGTCGTTGATGACAACACGCGCTCCTGCTACCCGCCTAGGATATCCATCGCCATACCCGCAAGCAATGATGGCGACCTCTGTATCGGATTTACACACGTAGTCAGAACCATAGCCGATCTTCGCGCCTGCTTTAATCTGCTTAACACTTAAAACTCTAGCTTTGAGTGTCATTACCGGCGCAAGATCTAGATCCTGTGAGGTTTTGCCGAGCAAAGGCGACGCGCCGTACAACATAATGCCGGGCCGCACCACATCGTAAATCAGCGGGCTTGTATGACACAGCCCCGCTGAATTCAATAGGCTACGTCGTTGCCACTTGAAGCGATCGCTCACACGTTTAAGGCTCATGAATTGCAGTTGGTTATACGCATTACTGGGGTCGTCAGCATTGGCCAAATGGCTCAGTAGACCGATTGAATGAACCTGCTCGAGCGCATTCAGGCGAGCAAAGACCGAGGCGACCTCGTTCTCATTGAAACCGAGTCGGCCCATCCCGGTATCGACTTTAAGCCAAATACTCAGAGGCTTAGATAGCTTGGTATTTTCGATCAGCTCAATTTGCGATGCATCATAGACAGTCAATTGAATATTTTCAGAGGCGGCATAATCCAGATCCGTCTTGTCATAGTAAGCACTCAAAGTGGTAATCGCCTGCCCTACGCCAAGCTCTCGCAAGGTGCAGGCTTCGTTCAAATCGGTTACCGCAAATTCGTCCGATGAAGCAAGACCTTTAGCTGCCAATGCGATTCCATGACCGTAAGCATTGGCCTTGATTACCGACATAATACTTGCCGATCTAGCCCGACTCCTTACTTGGGCCAAGTTGTGCTCGAAACAATGCAGATCAATCTCGAGCCAGGTTCGAGGCTCAAATGGCATCAGTGCATTCCAGTATTGAAACTGGGGTCTGCAAAATTTTCGAACCGAGTGAATTCACCTAACCACGCCAGCCGCACCATGCCTGTGGGGCCATTACGTTGCTTACCAATAATGATTTCTGCCGTGCCTTTTTGGTCTGTTTCAGGCTCATATCGCTCATGCCGATAAACAAACAAAATCACGTCCGCGTCCTGCTCAATAGCGCCGGATTCTCTAAGGTCTGACATTAACGGACGTTTATTCGGCCTTTGCTCTAAGCTTCGATTTAACTGCGATAACACAATTACTGGGCAATCGAGCTCTTTGGCTAAGCCTTTGAGTGAACGCGTGATATTGGATATCTCCAGCGTTCGATTCTCATTGTTCGCACCGTCGTTGCCGCGCATCAGTTGAAGGTAGTCAATCATAATCATGCCTAAACCGTGCTCATGCTCGGCCGCTAAGCGCCGTGCTCGCGTGCGAACTTCGATTGGCGACAAACTCGGCGTGTCATCGATGTAAACATGCTTATCTTGCAATAGACTCACGGCCGACGTGATCTTTGGCCAATCTTCGGATTTGAGCTGGCCAGTTCGAATTAAACCCGCATTAACTCGGCTCAAGGACGCCAACATACGCGAAGCGAGCTGTGCGCCAGGCATTTCCATGCTGAATACGGCGACTGGCAAATCTTCGCTGATCGCGGCATTCTCAACCATGTTCATAGCAAATGAGGTTTTGCCCATTGATGGGCGCCCCGCTACAACGACTAAATCGCCACCTTGCAAACCACTGGTCATTTTATCTAAGTCCACAAACCCGGTAGGAACACCGGTGACTAATGAATCTGAGTTAAATAACTCTTCGATACGATCAACGGCCTCGGCTAGAAGCACGTTAATCTTTCGAAAACCGGCTTTAGCGTTGTCGTTTGTTTTTGCGATTTCAAAAATCACCGACTCGGCATAATCCAACACCTCTTCGGGTGTACGGCCATCGGGTTGATACGCTTTTTGAATAATGTCGTTTGAGCTTTCAATTAGCCGCCGCAAAATGGCCCGTTCGCGAACGATTTTGGCGTAGGACTTTACATTGCCGCTATTAGGCGTGTTTTGTGCTAAAGCGCCTAGATAAGCCAAGCCGCCTGCGCTGTCTAGCTGCCCCAAATGGGTCAACGATTCGGATACCGTGACGACATCAACCGCTTCACCTTTTTCGTCTAAGTTGATGATTTCTTTGAAAATAAGCTGATGGTCACTGCGATAGAAATCACGCGACGTCAGCGTTGTACTAACGTCATCAATAATCTTATTATCGAGCATCATTGAGCCCAATATCGACTGCTCGGCCTCGATTGCCTGTGGCGGTAATCGCA
>CALAKU010000031.1 GCA_937922925.1 uncultured Arenicella sp.
CGCGTTCCATCAAAATGAGCGAAGACAATCAAGAGCATTACCGTGATCGGAACGCTCAAGATAGCGCCAGCAATCCCCCATATGCTGGTCCATAAAGTCAAACTTAGCATCACGACTAAGGGGCTGACGTTTAAGGAAGTGCCCATCAGCTTGGGTTCAAGCAAGTTGCCTACCAGCAGTTGTATCGATCCAACCCCCAACAGCACAATTAGAAAGGGGACAAAGGTATCAAATTGAATTAATGCCAACAGTGCCGGAAAAAAGGTGGCGATAATAGAGCCGACAGTGGGGATGTAGTTCAGTAGAAAAATAGTAAAGGCCCAAAAAATGGCGAAATCCACACCAACCAGACGCAATACAAAATAGCTAACGATCCCGGTCAGGGCGCTGGTCAATGTCTTGATCCACAGATACCGTTCAATGTCTTCTTGCGCGTGAGACAGTATGCTCATGACCGAATCATGACGTTGCTGTTCTGGAAAGATTTCGCGGATTTTGTTTTTAAAGGTGCCTTGCTCGGCCAACATGAAAGCCACGTAAATGAGCACTAAGGAAATATTGCCAATCATGGCAGTAAAGGTCCCCGTTAAATTAGAAATGATTGGGCCCAAGCTTATGCCAGATAGAATTTCTGAGAAATTCGGTATCCGATCTTGAATCATGCTTGGAATTGACGAGGTGATTTTGCCAGAAAGACCGTTTAGGTTTTCCCGGTATTCGGGTATCGACGCGCGCACATCGAGCACATTCTCTTGCACCATATCAATGGCCAAGGCCATAAATAGACCAATGCTTAAAATAGACAAGCACATGGTTAGCCAGTTTGGTCCCTCGAGCTTGGGGATGATCTTTGCAAAGTTGCGGCTTAAGGCGTTAATGACATACCAAATCATCAATGCCACCGCTAAGGGTACTAAAAACGTTTTGCCCACCACCAAAACGTAAAATACGCCGATGGTTGCTAAGATCACCAGAGAGCTGGAGACCGCTTTGTTGTCGATATTCATTATTTAATAGTAAGGTTCAATACCCCTAACAACAAGCGAGTATTTTTAGTTATGCTCTGCTCAAGCTAATATCTATGGCGTCGTTGTTAGTGCCAGATCATCGATTTTTTAGAAAATGAATTTACAGAACATTCTACGGAACATCCCCGATTTCCCAAAGCCCGGCATTCAATTCAAAGACATCGAGTCGATCACGGAAAATCCCGATGCATTTGCCTTTGTGATCGACGAATTTGCTAACGCCTGCCAATCACACAAAATCGATAAAATTTTAGCGTTAGACGCACGTGGCTTTTTATTTGGCGCAGCCTTGGCCTACAAATTGTCTTTGCCCTTGGTAATGGCTCGCAAAAAGGGCAAACTTGCTGGCGAATGCGTATCCGAAACGTATGCGCTAGAGTACGGTGAGGCCGAAGTTGAATTACAGCGCACCGCCGTACAATCGAGCGACCGCGTTTTGATCATCGACGATCTACTCGCCACCGGGGGGACAGCTTCGGCGGCGGCCTCTTTGGTAACGCAAATTGGTGCCGAGGTGGCTTTATTTGCTTTTGTGATCGAGTTGCTTGAACTCGGTGGCCGCGCTCAATTGGGCGATACTGACATCATCGCCCTATTGAGTTTTTAAACTCTGAGAAGTTCTGGTGCCTTAGCTCGTTGCCTCGAGTTTCTTCATGGCAAAGTAGGCGATTACATAGGTTCCAACCGCGACTGTCATTGTCGCGATAAAGCCGAAATACACCGAGAAGATCGCACAGAAAATACCACCGGTTACCGTAAACAATCCATTTAGCGCCCAGGCCCATGCCACGGTGCCTTCGGGTTTGTTCTCAACATTTAAGATGCCAAGAGGGAACGGCATACCCAAGAAGAAGGCCAGCGGAAAGATCAGCATTGCCGACGCTAAAATTCGAAACAGAGTACGAAGTTCCAGCAAGTGATCGAATAAGAAAGTCTTCGCCAAAACCACAAGTAAGGTGGTAAGCACAATGCCGGCAAACGGAACCCAAGTCTGGCCGCGTTCGCGTAAGCGCAGTTTTTCGGATGCCAAACTGCCAAGGCCGGCGCCAAACAAAAAGGTAAACAACACCACGGTATAGGTGTAGAGCGGAAAGCCAATCAGCTTCATGAAGATTTGAATAAACACTAACTCCAACACAATAAAGCCCAAGCCGAGGCAGCTAAAGTAGATCATAAAGGCGCCTTTGCCTTCCCACTTTTCGCGGCCAGTTCGAGCGAATGCAAGTGGCCCAAAGGTGAACACCAAGGCAAACAACATGGCTGCACCAGCACTGATAATCAAGTGCATCACATCAATAGGGTAGCCCGTCGATTTTTGCGAATTCATCAACTCAGAAACCCCTTCATTCACGAAGACGTTGGGATCATTCTTTGGCAGCGTATCCAGATTTAAACGCAAGGAGTTAAAGAACGGTTGGTTATCGGTCGGTTCTTCAATGCGATATGGCACTTTATCGATGATGCTTTGCGGCAATTGCCCAACAAAGAAGTCATCGGTTAGAAATGAAACCTCAGGGTTCGTCGGATCAACTGGGTATTTAAAAAAGCGAAGATAGCCTTTCACTTTTGCGATCTCGTCGGCCGTCCAAGGAGACATTTTGATCATCAAGGTTGGGAGGTCATCACGAGTACCTGAATTTTCGGCCACAAATACATGCGCGCGGAAGTTATCGCGGCCCATTTCAGCCCATGCTTTGGAGGCGGTCGCCACCATTTTTGGGTAAATGTGGTGGTTAATGTGCAGAACGCCGTCGTCGGACAAATGCGTGAAGTACTCTTTGTATGCTTCAACCGTTTGCAAGTAGGTTGCGTTCATCGCACCACTGCCGGCCGCAATCGACGAGCTTGTGTGGTTAGAGAAGATTTGAATGATGTCGTATTCTTTGTTGGTTTGGCGCAAATAGCTGCGGCCCTCACCACGTTGCACATTGGCGTTCGGGTGATTCATGATGTCGCCAATGTAGTCGGCATAACGCGTTTTGCCCAGGGCGACTACGGTGCCAACCAATTCGATAGCATCAACTTCGGCGGCGTTATAGGTTAACGCAGCCTTGAGCTCCTGGCCGCCCGCACTACCAATAATCAAGACTCGAGAGTTTGAATCGGCTTTCAGATAATGAGAAACGGCGACATAAGAATTCCAAAAGTGCTGTTTAGAGGCTTCAGGCAAACTGGCGCGCAACTTCTCAAAATCGCCATCAAATGGGTAAAAGTAACTGGTTTGAGTGCCGCCATCGTAGGCGATCCATTTTCTCTTTTGGCCCAGCCCTTCGGTGTTAAGCACATTGATTTTCGAAATTGGGTCCCACCACGTGCCTTCATTGATTTGCTTGACCAGCGGCTTAAACGCGCGTTTGTGCATATGCGGCTCAAAGGTATCGATGTGATCGCGTGTAAACGGAAACACTACGATCGCGGCGGCAACCACTGCAACTACCACACCGCCCATGTTTTTCTTGGTTGACACAAAACAGGCAGCGGATAAGACGCTTAAGCCCGCCACGACAACCAAAATTCCAGTTGTGCCAACCTTAGGGAGAAGCGGAATCAACAGCACACAACCCAATGCCGCGCCAATCAAATCCCAAAAATACAGGCGTCGGATCTGCTTAGCATAGTGGGTAAAGACAATTGACAGCACCAAGCCAGCTAAGAAGAAGGGCACACAAATGACCACGTAAATAAGCAGAAAGTTAACCGCCATCTCGCCAAACCTGTCATTCAGCAAATTGTAGTCAAAGGGCAGTCGATCGATCGCCCATTGCATATGCAAGACCCAAACGGCCATCAGCGCTGTGATCACCGACAAGGTAAGCCACAAGTTGTCAGTGTTTTTAATAGGGCGAATGGCTAAAAACACGCCAGCAAGGCCAAAAGAGAACACCGCGAGCGTAATCACCATATACGCCATATTCGGGTACCAAAGTACATCGAATACACGAATTAAGTTGATCTCAAGTAGCAGAGAAGCTAACGCGATGCAGAACACACCAAAGGCGGTTTTAATCATAATTTTGGCCGATTTCAAAGTGGACAAGCTGGCCGAAAACGGCCCAATTCGGCCGGAATATACAGGTGGCACTAGGCTAAATCAACCAAAGCAGTACAAGCTTTTGTCTTCATTTTGCTGCTATTTTTTCGGCTTCCGCTTTGCTGATTGATTAATGCGTGCAAACCCGGTTTTTGAGTATACTTGCTGGCCTACTTCGCGCCCAACAACATCAATGACAAAGGCCCACAACAATTTGCTGATCTGCGCGCTGATTGCGACGGGATTCGCCTTGCTCGTAGCGTGGTATTTATCGGCCAGTGTGCAGTTTAATGTGGTCAATTTAACCCTGCGAGTACAGACCATTGAAGCGGTCACCGCCGTGGTCAAAGAGATAGATCACTCAGGCGGAGAGACCGAACTCGCCAGAATGAGCTTTGAAGGCAATCAAGGTGTTGAACCGCAAAACATCACATCTGCGCCAATTAATCGCCCAATTCGCCGCCTCAAAGTGGAGCTGCTTCCTGATAACCCAGAGCAAGGCACTGCGGTTATTTTGCATGAAGTGTTTCTTTATCCTTCGTATTCCTCAGCAAGCGAAGTCTATTTATATTCCTCTTTGATTAATGACACCTTTGATGTCAGCGCTCCAGCTAAAAGTGAAAACAATTACTATGAGCTTGCTGCTGGTGAGGTTCTAAGCTTCGCATCTCAAGAAAGAGTAGTGCCGGCCAATTGGTTTTTTGTGGGTTTGGTAACGGCCTTTATTTTTGTGATCGCTTTTTGCTTGGCGCGATTGTTGCATTGGAGGCAGCTGCCCGCCATACAAGACATGAGCTTGGGCCAGCAAATTTCAAGCGCTCATGAATTCAATACAATTAATGGTTTGCGTGGTCTTGCCGCTCTTTTGGTTTTGCTCAGCCACAGTGCGCCTGGATGGAATAATCTACAAGTCGGTATTGGCATCTTGTTTGTGATCAGTGGCTTTTTATTAAGCAAGCCATTTGTACTAGACAACCGTAAGATTTTTTCGATAAAGAATATCGAAACGTTTTGGCACAAACGCATCAAACGAATTCTGCCGATGTATTTTGTGTTTGTGTTCTTAAGCTATGGCTTGAGCGCAGAGTTTGACTCTCTCTGGCGGCACTTTTTGTTTGTTCAGGCGGGCGGGCATCTTTGGCCGATGACCCAAATTTTCGTTTTTTATATGCTCCTGCCTTTGATCTTGTTGCTTACTAGTGTCGCTGGGCAAGTTCATCGGTGGTTGCCCTTATTGCTATTGGCGTTAGCTATCGTGCTTTGGGTCGAATTCTTGCCGGATTGGGAGCCGTTTTACAATGGTTTTTATTTTCACGAGTTTTATTTGTATGCATTCTTAATGGGCGTGTTGGCGTCGTATTTGCAATACGGCTTTTTGCAATCGCTATTGCAAAATTGGCTCGAGAGATCCGCGTTCGTTGAAGTCATGGGTGTCGTCGCATTAGTGTTTACCATGGCGCTTATTTTTTACTCTGCACCACTTCAAGCCCCCGCTGCGCTAGCGCCGTTCTTTAGTCAATTCTTCTTTAAATGCTTGGGCTGTTTGCTATTAATTCTAGTCGCCGTTAATACCCCGAGGTCTTGGTTTAACCGTTTACTGAGCAACCCGATTTTCCAGAGTATCGGAATCGTTGGGTTCAGTTTTTATCTATTGCATGGTTTTGGTATCGATCTGTTCGCGAGTTTTGGTGAGCAGCTTATGGGTTTGGAGCTGGGTGAGAGAGATTGGCGACTCACTGTCGGCGCGTTTTTAATCACTTACCCTCTTGCGCTGCTGACTTACTCATACATAGAGCGGCCATTTTTTGGCGCTCGTCATAATTCGTCCACTAAAAATGGTCAGCAAAATTCTCAGTGAATGCCATGCAGCGTTTCATCGCACAACTATTTGAAGTGCTCTCTCCTTCGCTGATCAAGTTTATCTTGATTGGCGGCTTAGCGGTGCTTATGCATTTTCTGATCGTGATCGCTTTATTTGAAAACTGGGTTATCTCCTCTGCTTTGGCAAATGCGATTGCCTTTGTTCTGGCGACTGTCTTTTCGAATATTGCTAATACCTATTGGAGTTTTCAATCAGCCATGAGCCGTCGTGTGTTTGTGCGCTTTTGGCTTGTTGCTTTGCTGGGTTTAACGGTCGCGGTCGCAATATCCAGCGCCGCAGACTGGTTTGGTTTGCATTATTTAATAGGAACGGCATTGGTTGTGATGATCACGCCGATCATCAGCTACAACCTCCACAAACACTGGACTTACCAATAGTCAAACCCATGGCATCACTCGCCCAAAGATCAACCACGTTTAGATCATTATGGCGTTTGCTTTGGCTTGGTGTATTTGTAGCGCTGGTTTGGCTGGTCTTTGTCTTAAAACCAAATCCATCCTTCTTGTTTTTTGAGGTATCAACGCAAGCAAATTCAACGCAACGTATCACCGGATTTTTCAAAGAAAGTGGCAAGCCGCCCGGCGGTGTAGCCTTTCGAGATATTGGCCCATCAAAAAAAGCCCAGCGCGTTTATTTGAATACGCCCATTCACTTTGAGGCAAATCAAGCCATTGTTGAGTTTGGTAAAGCGGCCAACGATTGGGAATTAAGCGGCGCAGGCTTACGTAGCCGGTTTCTTCTATTTTCTTTGGATTCGCACACTTGGGATTCCGCCACTCTATTGAAACTTATACGGGAAAACCCTAGAAACGTCGGCATCGACGCCAGCGCCAGTGTTCAGCTAAAAGCCAAACATCAGGCTCCACGGATACAGTTGCCGCTTACCACCGAGTTGGCAGCGCCCACTTTAGAATTCAATTTACTGCGTTTCGTATTAGCCGCTCTAGTCGGTTTATTGTGTTTCTTTGTGGGGCGCGGGGATTTGCCGAGACACATCGCATTCTTGGTGCGCAATCGACATCGAGATTGGCAGGCTCTGAGCGCAAATCAAACGACTATAAAAAGCGATCGCTGGCAATGGTGGGGGCTTGCGCTGCTCTTAGTTGTTTTGCTGTACCGGCTTTACCCCTATTGGTTTGCACCGGGTTTTTATATAGAAGACACCATGGAGTTTTCAGATGCGGCCAGTGGACGTTCCAGCCTATTTGACCCCGCTGCTTACTTTTACTACCGAGGTTACTTTGTCTTTGTCTCCGAACTCATCGTAGGCATGGTCCGCTTTTTCCCGGCAACGTGGGCGGCACATCTTTACATGTTCGCCGGAAGTGCCTTTTTGTTTCTAGCGATAGCGGTTTTTAGTCGAACCGGCCTCTTTAGCTCAAAGGCGATGCTCTTATTCGCACCAACCTTGATACTCCTAATCGCATTTACCGACAAAGTCTTTTTTCTCTCGGTAACCGGTACGCTTTTCTCGACTACTCTACTACTGATGGCGCTGGCTTTTTCCGCGATGCCGAAAGACGTGCTGCCAAAAATGTGCGTCTTCGCACTAATGGCAGCCTTGGCTTGGTCCGGCCCTTATGGCGCACAACTTTTACCGTTTGCTTTGCTGATGGCCCTTTTTTTCGGCAGTGGTTTGAGGCTTCTGATCTTTGGCTTTATTGCTTTGATGGCCATTTTATATGTGTTGAGCAGCGCGTCTGGGCTTACTCAGTTCTCAAATCTACTAGTACCCGAGGTGCCTGTTGCGTTTTTTCGAGCCCTAGTGCAACACATTTTGTTTTTTAACTTGTTTGGTGCCTTGAATTACAAAATTGGCGTACTCGTTGTATTGCTGGTGGTTTTGCTGCTGTATTTTCTGCGTAAAGACCGAGTTTTTCAAAAGGCCTGTTTGGTCTTTTTGGCCATTGGCTTGTCGTCGTTTTTGACCTATTACATTAGCTCTAAGTACCAGCAATACAATGGTCGCCTATTGTCGTATCACGTGGTGATGTCGCAGTTTTGCTGGTTGATGTTCTTATTGCTTACGTTTGACCGGCTGCTGCAGTCAATAAGGCTTCAAGGCCCGAAAGCGATAGTAAGTAGCTTAGTCGTTGTGTCTTTTTTAGGGATAAGCCAGGCGAAAGAAAAAGTGCTGTTAAAAAAGACGTACTTTCCCCCAGACCCGGTATTAGCTGAGTTTTTATTGGCAGTTGATTACGCCCAAGACTTAAGCCTTGAGAATGACCAATACATCCAGCTTTGGTATGTCAAGCGTCGGCAATTTTTCACTACGAGTTTTACCAGAGGTGCCAGCCCAGAGCAGGGCAAGCCTGTCGACTCAAGTTTACTGCCAAAATTCGTGCAAAAGTTTGTCGCGCCGGTGCATTTGCAGCGTGAAATTAACAGCATGGTCGACTATGATACGCGCGAAGGCGTACTCATTTACGCCGATCTTGACGATCCTTCGTTGAAACGAAAAATGGATCGGCCGAGCCATTTAAGATAACTCGGTAAAAAAGCAAAAAGAAAACCAATCCGAGGTTGTTTAAAGTGATCACGCCTTATTTGAAAATCGCCCGTTTTGACCATTGGTTTAAAAACGTATTTGTGCTGCCGGGTGTGATCGTCGCGATTTTTATCGATCGATCACTGGTAAGTACGTCTCTTGTCGTTGACGTGATCATTGCTTTATTGGCGACTGGTTTTATTGCCTCGAGTAACTACATCATTAATGAAATTCTCGATGCGCCAAAAGACGCTTTGCATCCAGTAAAGAAGAATCGGCCAGTGCCCAGCGGCCAAGTTAACATCAAGATCGGTTACTGTTTATGGATTGTGTTTTTGCTGATCGGCTTAGCTTTCGCTTCGTATTTCAGCCAAACGTTTTTCTGGATCGCCTTGTCTTTGTGGGTAATGGGTTGTATCTACAATATTCCGCCGGTTCGCAGCAAAGATAAGCCCTATATCGATGTGCTTTCAGAGGCCGTCAATAATCCGATTCGCTTGGCTTTAGGCTGGTATGCCACTGGTATCACCTTGTTGCCGCCAATGTCGTTGATTTTCGCGTATTGGATGATCGGCGCTTATTTTATGGCCGCTAAACGTTTTGGCGAGTACCGAATGATTGGCGACAAAAAAGTTGCCAGCGACTATCGCAAGTCGTTTAATTTTTATAACGAAGAGCGGCTGGTTGGCAGTTTAATTTTTTATCTTGCTGGCTTTGGTTTGTTCTTTGGTATCTTTTTGATCCGCTATAAAATGGAATTGATTCTGTCGATCCCACTTATTGCTGGGTTTGCGGCTTGGTATTTCCACTTGGCGTGCAAGGAAGATAGCCCGGTTCAGTATCCCGAGAAACTCTACAAAGAAACCTACTTTATGGCGTTCACGCTAAGTGTGTTCGCCATTATGATTTACTTAGTCATGGTTGATTTGCCTTGGCTGTATGCTTTGTTTCCGCCGACTGCTTAGAAATTGAATAAGTCTATTCCGCTAGTCGTCGATCTCGACGGTACTTTGGTGCGTGACGACACACTCTACGTCCACGCATGGCAGCTGTTAACGAAAAAGCCGCTCGATTTTCTACAACTGCCGTTTAAATTGCGAAGCGGCAAAGCTGCAATGAAGCAATTTATGAGTCAAACCTTAGATTTTGACCCAAGCTCCTTGCGCTATAACGAAAGCTTATGCGACTGGCTTAAAGACCAAAAAACGGCAGGCCGAGAGATCGTGCTTTGCACCGCGTCGAGCCAGCAAGTCGCACAAATCGTTGCGGACGAAGTTGGCGTTTTTGATAGAGTAATCGGCAGTAAAGAGCACACCAATTTGGCCGGCGAAAACAAAGCCAAGCTCTTGGTTAAAGAATACGCTGAGAAAGGCTTTGATTACTGCGGTAACTCATCAGCCGATCTCGCAGTTTGGCAAGTCTCGCACAATGCCATTGTGGTCAACGCAAAAAAAGGCTTAGCCGAAAAAGCAGTAAAACTGTGTCATATCGCTAAGATATTTTCCTAAGACAGCTTGGGTTAATAGTGAGCTTCTGTTGAGAAGAGCTATTCCATGCCCCCATTTTATGCAGCTATTTAAATTGGCGACTTCAATCCAATGCCTGAGTATTGTGGATAATTAGCCCCATCACGTAAGGCTCAAGTTCTCTCGATTGGCCCTCTGTTTCAAGTTATATTTACGGTGTCCTGCATTGAGGTCTCTCCCGAGTTGAAGTCTCGGCTTATAAATTGCTGACAATCGCCTTTTTAGGCCAGCCAAATTTAACCAACGAAAGCCCACCAAAAAAGATATTTCGACTCCATGAGTAAACACGTTTTTGTCACTGTCATAAGAGCGATTGGGCTGGTACTAGGCCTTGCCGTAACACTGTGGTTTATCAACCTAGACCTAAAGCACTCGATGATGCACTTTAGCCTTGAGCGTCAGGGTAATGCATCGCAGGCCATCTCGGTTTTCTTTATTGGTAAGGATAATCCTGGGTACTTAGAACGCGCACAACTCGCACAACTAAAGGAGCGCGCGCAGCAAAAAGAGACAGTCTTTCTACCCATACCCAAGCATGTCGACGTAAATAGGGCTGTACTTCGAGTAGAGGGTTCCGCGTCAGATTGGAGAGTTCATAAGGTTGGCGTTTTCTCTCGGTTTTTTATTTTTGATTTACTAGCCTATGAGTGGCCTCTTACTTC